>NZ_KB904217.1 GCF_000379925.1 Porphyromonas levii DSM 23370
AGAAAAATCTACCAAGCCCTAAACTATAAAACCCACCCATTTAGAAAAATCAAAATTTGTAGTACACAGTAACTCTTTAAAAAAAAGACAACAACTCTAATAACAGTCACTTACACTCCGACAGGGGTCAAACTTGGGCTAGATTCCGCAGGTAAAGGTTTGATATCATTTGAGTAGCTCTGTTTGTGCTTTTTCCATTCAGCTCTACTTGATTTTTCTGCCACTAACTCTATTTTTTTGTTGTGGCAGAGGGGAACACTGGTATTTTGACTGTCTAAGAGGTGTCCATATTGCTTCAATTGTTAAATTTCTTGCTGTTCGGGCATAACTACTGTCCTAAGGTCTAGTTATCACCTCAGGGATCTGTTTTTTTTATTTGTTTGATTTACAATATATTGCATATAATCGTTCTACATATCTCTGCTGCAATCGGGTCAAACCAAACAGTCGTAGCACATCTCCCGTTTTATCCTTTACCCACTGAGCTGGACAAGCGACGAATTGAAAGATAAAGGCCTTCAGTCTGCTTCTTTTACTGATAAGATTGCCAGTAGTCAAGGAGAGGTCAGCGACATACTTCGTGTAGAAGTTGCGTAACAGGGCTGTAAGGAGCATAAACACAGTATTTTGATTCATGTCCGAGCTGGGGAGATGCGACCAATTAAAGTCATTATTAAGCTGATCAAATACCCGCTCAATGGAGCCACGCCTATTGTAGTACTTTACAATCTCCTCCTCGCTACTCTCAAAGTCATTGGTAATGATTCCAAAGTAGCGATACTTCATCTCCTCGTCCTCCTGAAACATAGTATCTTGCGCCCATCCATCCTCGTAGCGATAAAGCACCACACGATAGGTCTTGCCCTTGATAAACTCGTCCGTTTCTACAGACCTCACATCCAATCGTCTCAAATCTCCATTGCTACCAAGAAGCTTTATCCGTCTCCATCCACTAGTACTCTCATTGACAAGTGAGTTGTAGTAAGGCGTCTGCTTTGAGCGAATGTAGAAGGTATCAGAGTACTCCTCCACCACAGAGATCACCTCCTTGGAGTATGACCCCGCATCCATGCGAGACCTCTTTACCCTAACCCCCTCTTTCTTAAGAGATTCATAAGCATGCCTCAAAGTAGTAGCTTGGTCAAATACTACACTCGCATTGCCATCTCTACCCTCAATGTAAATAGGATGACCATTGGCAAAAGCAATCCCTGGGGCATACCCTTTTACCTCCTTGTAAGTCCAAAGGGCATCCTGCTTTTCCGTCTCAATAATCTGATTGTCATAGTCAAAGTCACACTGCTTGTCCAATAGCCCAAGAGCCGCTGTTCCCTTAACCAAGAGGTTATTTAACTGGTCATTACGATTAAAGTGATAACCTATTCCAGATCTATCAGAAGTGACTACCTCATTACGGACAGCAAGTTTCTTGAAAGTTCTCAATATCGTATCAGCACTAGGAGCCTTGACTGAAGGGTGCTGGGCAAGCTCCGGTACCAGAGAATTGATGTCCTCAATACATGTGCCACCAGATAATATGCTGAGATATAACGAATTAATTACTTCGGAGAAGGAGTATCCTCCACCCCTAGAGCTTCTTACACCAAGCGTGCTATCCAAAAGCTCAAGGAGCCTTTGGAAGTCCTTAGAGTCATGAATGAGATTTAATCCCCCAAATCTTTGGGTTTTCTCAGAAATCACTTGTATCTTTGTCATGCTTAACAAAGCTTTTATTAAGCTGTTTGTGTTTGAATATCAGTTGTTTATGATAGAATAAAGATACCAAAAATCAACAAAAAAGGGTGAGAAATCATGCGATTTCTCACCCTTTAACTTTTACACCTCTGCGAACTTGCGGAATCTAGGAGGGTATCGTTGCAGGGTTCGCTTGCTGATTTGAAGCATCATGCACACCTCTTGATTATCCAGTAGTGGTTCTCCGTCTATCATCGGACGTTGAGGTATGTCGGGAGTCGTCCGTTTCAAGTCATCGAAACGCTTCATGAGGCGGTCCATCCATTCAAGGAAAGTCTCTCTATCCAATAGTTCCATCCTCTATCCTCCTGCTTTTAAGTTCGAAGTTATGCCGTAGCTCTTCCATATTTTTCGGGTTACAATAGAGGCTTCTGTTATGTATCGCTTCCTCAATGTCGTGCAGGTCGTAGTAGCAACGCCCATAAATCAGCTTGTAATTGATTCTCTCTGCGCTGCGTAACCGCTGAAGCGTGCGCTTACTGATACCGAGTATTTCGGCTAACTCATCATTGGTAACGAGGCGGTTCTCATACTCCGCCTTTGCCTTTTCCTCTTTCTCTACATACCGAAGGATTTTCTCTATCTTCCCCATCAGTTCATGGTAGGCTTTGCTATCGATTGTAATAACATCCATTGCTCTTAGAATTTGAATATGGTGCAAAGTTCGGGAGATGCTTTTGCTATTTTTGGTTCATCCGACATTTCGTGTGATACGGCAGTCATGTAG
>NZ_KB904218.1 GCF_000379925.1 Porphyromonas levii DSM 23370
GTTGTAAGTGCCTTAAAAAGAGAGTCCATAAATCCTTCGTTATATGAGTTAAACTATTGATTATCAGATATAAAGATACCAATAATTTGCGACATTAAAAAGGATATTACACCGAATTTCAAGGCTTTAAATGACATTTATGAAAGAGTGTCAATACAGCATTTCAAATGCGATTGCCCTGTAGGGGTAATGTATCAAGGATTGAGACTTATGACTATCTATATTTTATATTGAGTGACTATCGGGAGACGACTACGATCCGTTTTGCTACTATTTTACGGTGAAGAAAATCGGTTTTGGTTCTGGCTTGTCTCCGACCACTACTGAGAAGAATTGACTTGAATCCACAGGCTTCCCAGAGTCTGGTACATGTGAAAGGGAAATATACAGCTCATAATTCTGGTCTTGAAGTATTTCATCCCATTTCTTACTTCGCGAATTAGACAATCGTTCATTGAAAGCCTCAAAGACCTTCTCTCTCTTATAATTAGTGGCAACAACAATTCTCGCATATGAGCCCCAATAGATATCTGAAACATATACTCTGTCAGAAAAGGAAGTGTATGTTTTGACTTTAGCTTCGACACTAAAGTTTATGAAATAATACTCTGCATAGAATACATTCTTCCACTTTTCAGATAATTGCCTCTCTTTGAGGGGGTCTAAGGCAATCGGTAAATGCAGGGTAATTTTAGAGGTACTGTCCTGAAAACCATAGGAGTAGCATTCATGTATAAGCCCTTTAGATTTCGCATGTTCTGCCGAAGCCAATGCCTTCTTTGTCGCTTTAATGTATGTTGTTAGTCCTGGTGCATTCTCTCCACTCACTATAAATGGGACAGTAGAGAAATTAAAAATGTAGGTGTGGTTGTCAAACATCTTTCCTGGAGCATTGGCGAATGAACCCTCAGATAGCTTTTTACTGTCTAGTATTAAGTAGGGAAAAACTGTGCGAGAGCCACAAGCGTAGAGGTTGTCAGGTAGGTTGCTCATTGTCTTTTGGTAGTTGGGTGTGGAGGGATCTTGAGGGATTATTGGCGTTCCCTCCATCGTTTCTGTCTTGTCCTTCCTCTTGGGCTGCTCATGATTAGGGGTAGAACAACCCAGTAAGCTGATTGCGAAAACAATCGTAATAACGAATTTAATATTTTTCATCTTGTCCTCCCCTCGTTTCCTGTACTCCTAGTTCCTGACTGAACGAAATCTTTCACATCCACTAGTACGTTAGTATTAACATACTTGAGTTCGAAAAAAACTGGAACCCCAACGTTCGTACGATCAAAAATGGCCGTGAACATCTTGTTAATAAACGTTGGTGTTGTTCCCCAAAATGATTCATCAGAATTATCGCCCTTAATCCAAACATAAGATTCTGACTCTGACAGAATCTTAGTAAGCTCTTTAGAGAAATTAGCTTCTCCTTTGACTATTTTTGTAGAAATAGCTAACTGGATGCTTGACTTTACTTGATTGAAATTGTAGTTTGAATATATAATCAAGTAGGCAACTTTACCGTAGGTCATAGAACTAACATAGGCTTGAGACTTATCTTTGACTTGATCGTTAGTTATTTTACCATCAACTTCTGTTTCTACTTTGAAATTACCGACCTTGAGTCGAGCTAAAAGAATACTTTTGTATTTCTTCGAATTTGCTGAGTATGATGCTTGTCCACTGAAAGATGTGGCAATAGATAAATTTCCCCCAAAAGCACTTGAAATATCACTATAAGTTTTAACCTCTTTAAAACTGGCTTCTGCTGTAGATTTTGTATTTCTTTTTGAAGATGCAGTAAATTCATTCGACTGCATTGCTTCCCTAAAAGCTTGTGCGTAGCTAACCTTCCCCTTTGGGGTCTTGACTTCCACAATATATGGCTCAGGGGAGAAGAAAAATATCAAATAGTGGGGATTCTTTTTGGGATACACTTCATGCCAAGCTCCATGAAGTATGTACTTATCTGCAAGAATATTTTGTGTTGGGTAAACTGTTGTGCTTCCTGTGAGGAATTCTGCTCTTTCTCCCGCTCTCATTTCTGATACATTACTACTGATATCATCCAGAGAGAGCTCTGAGGAACTATCTAAATTGAATCTGTCAATTTCATCCCACGCAGATTTGACTTCAGTAATACTTGACATTTCTTTTTCTTGTGTGGAGCAAGAGGTAAGAGATAACGAGGTCATAAGACCGAATACAATAAAAAAACTTCTGTTTCTTTTCATAAAGCGTAAATATGTTGAGTTAAATAATGACGGCACAAAGGTACTGCTTTTTTTATATTTACCATAGATCGCAACTATAACGGCTTGTGTCGATCGCAAAAGTAAATAACCGCTCTATAAGAGGGGTAGAGATGTTCATCTGTCTATTTTATGGAAAGCAACATGGGTCGTGGTTCTTGCATTCACCTTGTTGCTAACCCAAGTTTGACCCCTAGAGTATATTTTGAGGTGGTTTTTGGGCATTTTGAGGAGTGAAATGCTGATTTCATCGGGGTAGTTGTTTTTTAA
>NZ_KB904219.1 GCF_000379925.1 Porphyromonas levii DSM 23370
CAACAAACACTAAAAACGTGGACCCTGATGGATTCGAACCATCGACCCTCTGCTTGTAAGGCAGATGCTCTAAACCAACTGAGCTAAGGATCCGTTATGTTTCGCTAGACCCTCTCTGGGTTTAGCTCTGCAAAGATACAACAAATTTTTGAACTGACAAATGTTTGGGAGATTTTTTCTCGTAAGTTTATCTTGGCTATTATTGGCTAGGACACTATAGGTTCTTGCGTGTTCGTTTATCGTATACGTTAGCCATATATTACTAGAACTATTTGCTATTGTGGGGAAAAGTGTTATCTTTACAGCCGAATTAGAGGTGTAAATCGACTAATATTTTGGAATTTAGTAACTTAGAGTGTAAATTATGTATTGGACACTAGAATTGGCTTCAAAGCTTGACGATGCTCCATGGCCAGCTACGAAGGATGAGTTGATCGATTACGCTCAGCGTACATGTGCTCCTATGGAGGTAATTGAGAATCTCCAAGAGATTGAAGACGAGGAGATGATCTACGACAATATTGAGGAGATATGGCCAGATTATCCAAGTAAGGAAGATTTCTTCTTTAACGAAGAGGAGTATTGATTCTGGATAATAATTGTAGACCCCTGCATTACTTTCTAAGTAGTGCAGGGGTCTATAGCGTTATAGATACTATTATTGATTTTCTGATTAGTTATTTGCATATATTGTATGGGAATCAGAAATTTTATGTATATTTGGTCGAATCCTTAATCATTATAAAGTTTATGTAGTTATGGATACTTATGAGCATGTAATTCCTTACGTCCCTGTGCTTGATGCATTAGATCTTAATTCTCAAGAAATGGTGATGGAGAGTAAAGCTTTACGCCTGCCAATTATGCATAATAATTGGCAAGACGAATTCTCATATACCCCAATTACAGTCGCTGATTTGGCGTATTCAAATAAAGGTATCTATTGTCGATTCTGGAGTAAAGGGATTGGTCTTAAGGCAAGCTATACTGAGGATGGAGGTAAAGTACATGAGGATAGCTGTGTAGAAATCTTTTTGCAGGCGCCAGGTAATGAACAGTACATTAATTTCGAATTTAATTGTGTTGGTACTTGCGACGCTGCTCGGCGCAAGAGTCGTACAGAGAGTACGCCACTTAAGCCTGTAGAGTATGCCTCTATTCGACGTGCTACAAGTGAACGCCCTGGATTAATCTTTGACCGTCCTCAGGGGGTACACTCATTTTGGGTCTCAGTATTTATCCCATTTGAGCTATTGGGTATTGATTTGAGTAACCCTTCTGCTCCTAATTATCTCTTAGGGAACCTTTATAAGTGTGGCGATAAGACTTCCGCTCCACACTTTCTTAGCTGGAAACCTATCGATGCTCCACATCCTGATTTTCATAGACCTGAGCAGTTCTACCCTATATACCTTGCCCCTCGCCAATAATTTGTAGGATTAATAATACAAGTGAACGTTTGTGGTTTAGCCACCCTATTTGGTTGGTCCTCCCTACACAAAATACCTTCTCTCCTCTTATAGAAGTAGGATTCTATAAGAGGAGAGAAGGTATTTTGTGTAGAAGAAGCTTATTCAGCGATCTATTCTCTACTAGAAACGTATCATCTTTAGTGCTGTGACTGCAGCTTCTACCCCCTTATTGCCAAGACGTCCGCCAGCTCTATCTGCCGCTTGTTGGTGGTCGTCTGTTGTAAGTACACCATTGATAACTGGTACGAAGATGCCGTGAGGGGTGTGGCTAGAAGTGGCATTGAGGAACCCTATATTGACCATTACACTCTCCGAGATGTAATCGAAGTGAGGTGTTTCTCCTCTGATAACACTCCCCAAGATAATGATAGCATCTGCCCCGCTGAAGTGTAGACTCTTTTTGGAGGCGTAGATCAATTCAAAACTTCCTGGGACATAACGAACCGTGATATCGGATTCCTTTACTCCGTGCTTTAGGAGTGTCTCTACCGCCCCATCTCTGAGAGGGAAAGTGATATCACTATTCCACTCTGATACGATGATAACTACTTTTTTGCCTTCGCCATTCGGCACTTCTGATGGGTCGTATTGGCTCAAATCTGTTGTAGACATTCTTATTTCGCTTCTTATTAAGTGTGATTAATCTACCCCAAAGTTAAGGTTTTCTTTTGTTACAAACAAATCATGGCGTCTATTGTTATAGAAATAGAGGTGATAACGACATAATTATGGTTTATCCGACATTTCGTGTGATACGGCAGTCATGTAGAGCAAAAAGCCTTAGTTTGAAATATTCATCATCTCTATATCCGTAAGCATTTCTCTTCATC
>NZ_KB904220.1 GCF_000379925.1 Porphyromonas levii DSM 23370
CCAAAGTACCCCCAAATACTACCCCCAACAGCGCCGATCTATACTTTGCGGAATCTAGGTCGCGCAAGTAGAAAAATTTATTCCTAGGAATAAATAAAATTATCTGTACAAATAAAAATATTTATTCCTAGAGAAAAATAAATTTATTTGTACAGAAAAATAAATTTATTCCTAGGAATAAATTTTTCTAAGATATGGGATTGTTGTCATATTGTATATATAAAAGGTGTTTTTTCTCGGGAATAACAGAAGGTGTGTATTGCAAGATTAAGGAATTTGAGGTACCTTTGCCATCGCACAAGAATGAGGAGCCCGGATGGTGGAATGGTAGACACGAAGGACTTAAACTCCTTTGGCCAGCAATGGCTGTGCGGGTTCAAGTCCCGCTTCGGGTACTAACCGATACCCATGGTGGGTAGATGGCAAGTATTGCGGTAGTAGCTCAGTTGGTAGAGCGTCGGCTTCCCAAGCCGAAGGTCACGAGTTCGAGACTCGCCTACCGCTCATTTAGAGAGTGTGTCAAGATGTGTTTTGTAGTTCAAAACCATTGACACACTCTCTTTCTGTATCGTAATAAAAGGTGGTTTTAGGGGAAGCAAAAAAGCGTGAGTGCCTCGAAAGGACTTCTTTGCCTTGCCTCTTGGTCGGATGATTATGCTACTAGAGCATAAAGCAAATAGGCAACATGAGCTGTAACTGCAGCACCTAGTCCTCCGATGAAGTGCGAAAGGATAGCTTTGGAGGTTAGCTCACGGTAACCAATAGCATCCAACATAGCGGTGTGTGTGCTGAGGAAGCCACTCCAACACATGCCAATAGCGGTGAATACTGCAATGGCATTGCCATCAATCCAACCCTGGGTTACAAAGTTTGGAACAAGGCTGAGTGCTGCTCCTACAGCTCCTAGTGCTGTGATTGGGAAGGCTATCTGGTGAGGGTCAGAGAACCCGAATAGAGGCTTGAATAGCCAATCCAGGTGACCTGCCAACGTAGGCAATAGCTCAATACCTTCGTAAGCACTTCCGGTGTACAAACCCTCTGCAGATGGACCAAAGGTAAGAATCATCACAAGAGAAGAGATGATGAGCACTCCTGGAATAATAGAGATCCCCACTTGTACACCTGACATTCCACCATCGAGCATGGAGTCTAGTACTCTTAGGAAAGTAGATTTCTGACCTACTTGCTCACTATGCTCTTCTTTGCCCTCTAGAGCTGCAGTAGGCGCAGAGTCTACGGCACTCTCATCACGATATTGTGGATACGCTTTCAGGACAAAGTGCTGCATCAATCTAGTGGAGATGATACAACCAACAAAGGCACCAAAGAGACCGATAAAGGGCTCTACAAAGTAGCCGTTGCCTACCATAAATACAATTACAATCAATCCCATACCAAAGGCAGTGCCGAAATTAGTGAGGGAGATGTATTGGAACTTCTTGAAGTAACTACTGAAGTGCTTCTCCTGTGCCAATGTGATAATGGCTGGGTTGTCCGATAGGAAGGTAAGTACGGCACCTAAAGATGCCACTCCAGGGAGCCTGAATAGTGGACGCATCAGTGGCTTCAATATTTTCTCTATTAAATCCACTACTCCAAATTCCACAAACAATTTGCCCAAAGCTCCTGTCAGTACGCAGATAGCCATGAGATAGAAACAAGTGTTGAGTAGAAGATCATGGGCAGTCTTCATCATGGTATTGAGCATCTGAGCCACGCCCATTACATACCCTATACCTCCAAATAGTAGGAGGATAATCAGAAGACAAGCCACGCCTTTTGGCAGAATACTCTTTTTGCGTGGGGTAGCTTGTATCTCGCCTGTTGCCCCAAGTTGTTCAGCTGGTTTTGATATTTTTGTATAAATAGATATTGAGTTATAATCCATTAATCATTTGGCGTGCAAAGGTAGAGAATTTTCCCGTTATAACATAATCATAGGCTAGGATATCAGGAGATAGTAGGAGCCTCCTAGATTCCGCAAAGAGTGCTTTAGCCCCTGATTATTAGTAGGTGGCGCTATTGATAATTAAAGCCCTGTATTCAAGGAGAATACAGGGCTTATGTCCCTAATTTTTTGTA
>NZ_KB904221.1 GCF_000379925.1 Porphyromonas levii DSM 23370
TAAGTTAGTATCACACTTTAAGATAGAGAGACATGAAAAAGATTATCGCAACATGCTTGATGGCTATCGCCACAGTTGCACTCACTGGGTGCTGGGGCAAAAACAAGCCATCCGACAAACTTTTAGACAAAAACGCAATGCTGTACATCAACGTAACGGACGGTAAGACCCGTGCCGAGAACCCTGACCTCCCTCATAACCCAGAGCACCTCTCACCCGTCGAGCTCGTCAAGCAGGCGGAAAATATGCTCTACTCTAGCACTCGTGGGACAGAGCCAACCACATGGCTAGGAGCTATTATACAAGAAGGTGACTATCTCACTACAAAAGGGCGCAAAGCGGGCGAGTATCAATACAAGCTGGTAGACCAAGCGAAGTTTGTCTTCTGGGGCGATTGGATTATCGGGACAAACTACAAAACCAACGAGCCAACACTAGAGGAGGAGTTTTTCAAGGCAACGAATGTGCGGTTTGTAGACAAAAATGAAAAGATAATCGGATACATCCCTCAGAGGGTGCTCAAGGAGGCTTGGGCGAAGATACAGAAGGCATTTGACGCAAAAGAGTACGAGACCGTTTACAGGCTCTTCGAAGAGACCTACCAGGCTTACCCTTGCACCGAGGAGGAGTGGCACGAGCTAAAAGCAAAAGGCATGAACTAATACACATATCACTTGATTTTTTGGCGAGGTAGCGCAAACACGCTACCTCGCTTTATTTTACCTAGCGAATATCGAAAAGTGGATCGCACCATCGCGCCAACTACTGTTCCACATCACGCCAATCTCTACGCTTGTCGTGGTCTCCGAGCCTTTAATGACAAAAGTGTTCCAGTCGTCGCTATTGATAACTATTGCTTGTACTACGTATTGCATACTGCCAATATTATGCGTAAGTCGGTAACGTCCATTGCTGATTTTATTAACACCAATCTTGTTGCCAACCCACCTATCCATATTGCCATAAGTGGAGATTACCCCGGCGGCATACAGTCCTCCGCTAGCGACCTTTAGCGTGTCGACAGTGAGCTTATCTACATTGAGACCGCCACGTATCTCCACCGTCTCAAGATTCGAGGGCAAGCTATAATTGAGGTCAAAGTACTTATCCTTGCTCCCGTAAAAGCGCACCCCCTTCTCGCTTATAGCGTTAAAACTCTTGTTACTGCTCCATATCTGCTGCAGGCTTAGATCTTCGTAAGAGGTTTCACCATTGCCCGTCTGCCGCGCTGTCACAGTGTATCGCCCTCGATTGAGGTGTAATACACTATTGATTGTAGCCGTTCCAAGCGTGCAATTTGGGGGCAGCCCCTCCACGTAGGTACACATACTTCCTGCTGTTCCTATCGTCCCTACTCCGTCAATGCTCAGCGTGATACCACATCCCGAAAACGACAAATTTCCACCGGCGCTTTGCGCAGCTTGTCCTCTCGCCCTTAGCTTTCCCTTGACTACTATCTTCGTGTTGTCGTTAGATACGTTGAGTGTCCAGCTCTTAACATCGTTGTGATAGTTTAGACTCCCATTTGCGTTGTTAATAAGATAAGAGTTGACGGAATTCGAGTTGATGATATCATTTAGCCGCTTACTCATTGTACCCTTGCCTATCGCAAGTACCTGAGTATCCACGGATTCATCCACGAACTCCAGCATACCCCCACGGAAGTAGAGAGGTCCAACATGCCCTGTGCCGTCATTGCTAAATGCGGTCATCTCCTGCAGTGTATCGACGATGCCTAGTCGCAATGCCTTATGTCCCTCTGCCGCACTACCTGATAGGGCTGCCGTCACCTTACCCGAGGAGGGCGATGAGAGGATGATATCATTAGCAAGGAGAAGACCTCCTGCAATCTGCGTAGAGCCTTTTTGCAAGCTATCAAGGAGGTACTG
>NZ_KB904222.1 GCF_000379925.1 Porphyromonas levii DSM 23370
TAAGTTAGTATCACACTTTAAGATAGAGAGACATGAAAAAGATTATCGCAACATGCTTGATGGCTATCGCCACAGTTGCACTCACTGGGTGCTGGAAAAAGGACAAACCACGTGTGTTGGAACAAGGAGCAATGCTGTACATTAACGTTGACAAAACTACTAGAGCTATGGACGTAGAGACTAGGGCATCCCTCCCCATTATCGAGGGAGACGAACAACCTGTATATACACCGCTTGAGGTCGTTAAGGATGCACAAGCGTTCTTCATGGACACCGAGGACGGTCTCATAAACTCCCCACTTGCTATCGGCGATGAGCAAAAGGATTTTGAGAACGCACGGATCAAGATGTGGGGGGAGCAGGTTATCAATAGAGATGGCACGCTCAATACCTACTTTATCAATGCTCGCAATATCTACATTTCCGGAACTAACAAAGAATACGGGCTGGAGCCTGTCATTGCGTACATACCTAACGCCGTCATGGAACAGGCGAAAAAAGACATCCTTGCAGCTTACGAGTCAGGAGACTACCCAAAGGTATATGAGATATTCCACAAGGCATATACGGCCATTCCGTGCACTACTAAGCAATGGAAAGCGCTAAAGGAGAAAGGCGAGCAGTAAGCTATCTATCTCAGTTATAAAAACCCCTATCGATGCTGTTCGATAGGGGTTTTTATTTAGTCTGCCTTAAAGCACACATAGTTAAAAGAGGCTCTATCAAGAGAGAAACCACTGTACGTCTGAACCACAAAGCTATTGGCCTGTATGTTGCTAACCGCTGGGATGCGTGCGGCATCCGCTTGCGACATAGTTATCATTGGCACGTAGTTGGAGTGTCCGATACTGTGGTATACAGTAAAGCTTTTAGCTGAGTAGCTATAATATGCTTGAGCGCTATTTTGCCCTACTTTGTTGGCGTATCTCCCGAACTGTCTAACACAGCTACCACTAGCATTAAACTGCGCCCCAGCCAGAACTGCCCCAGACGTCTCGATGTAATCGACATCGAGACCGCCACGGATCATGCCAAACGCCGTGCCGCTGGGGTGATTGTGGTTAAAGTCCACGAGGCTGTCCTTGCCGCCATAGATGCGCATACCACCCTCCCCAAAGCTCGTCTGTCGATAGTTGGTGCGATACTGATGTCGCACCTTGATATCTGTTGCTGTAGCGTGTCGAGGAGTGCTCATTAATTTAATTGTATGAGTACCCTTTGACAGCGTCGCAGAGTAATATACCCTCTCTCTTTTGTACGGCCAAAATACACTACCCGCAGCCATGTTCGGAGCAACAGAGAAACCAGCCACATACGCACCGTCAAGTAGTAAGCGAACAGACTTGTCGTAAATACCCGAAAGTATTCCGGTACCTCCACCTTCCGTGCGCTCAGATGTTAACATAGCACTAATTGTAACTATAGTGCTATCCTTGTTTACATAAAAAGTCCTCGTCCAACTGTTTGACGATGATATGGGCACTCCTGTATTTGCATACGTAGACATATCAGAGAGGGACTCTGTATTGTCGTAGTCGTTATTGCGCAGCACCTCCTGTATTGTTTGCGACATCACATTGCGACCAAACTGTACAAACGCCTTTGAGAGCTCGCCGATTGGAGCTATTACAATGCGGTCATCGTCAAAGTGCAGCTGTCCAATATGCCCTCGCCCATCGTTTTGCAGAGAGGTAAACTCTTTGCTGCCGTCCTGTATGCCTAGTCGCAATGCCTTATGTCCCTCTGCCGCACTACCTGATAGGGTTGCCGTCACCTTGCCCGAGGAGGGCGATGAGAGGATGATATCATTAGCAAGGAGAAGACCTCCTGCAATCTGCGTAGAGCCTTTTTGCAAGCTATCAAGGAGGTACTG
>NZ_KB904223.1 GCF_000379925.1 Porphyromonas levii DSM 23370
GAGAAATGCTTACGGATATAGAGATGATGAATATTTCAAACTAAGGCTTTTTGCTCTACATGACTGCCGTATCACACGAAATGTCGGATGAACCTGTAAGAAATCCACGATCAACAGGTTTGTAGTGGAAGCGGATGTCCATAAATGGATCGTGCTGGATGATACCACGTTTTTGGGCATAGGTGACCATTGTCTTGATACCTTTTAATTTCTTCTGTGCTGTATTATGAGAGATGTTTTTCTCTGTGACTAAGAATAACTCAAAGTCTTTTATTACAACAGAGTTAAACTCTAGTAATCCCAAGTCTTTTCTCTTATACTTTGTCTCTAAAAACTCAACAAGGTCACGTCTGATAATGGTGTACTTCTGAAAACTACCTTTCTTTAAGCTTACTCCAACCTTATCCTGAATGCTCTCAATGTACTTGTCGAATACTGGGAGAATAGTAGAAAACTCTTTCTCATCACCTAAAAACAATGATTTGAATGACTCTGCAGTAAGATAGTCATCATACTCATGTTTTCTAAATAGCTCATACAGTGAGGCTGTAAGAGCATCAAGAGAGGCATTTAATGCTACAGCTTCTGCTGTTCTGCCTTTGGCTCTGCTCGTAGAATTGCTCCAAAGGCTTTTATTTACAGACAATTGGCTTGAGCCAAGATTAACCATTTCACCATCTAAGATGACACGGACCATAATTGGATTTTTCCCTTCTTTGTTCTCATAGTTTGAGCGTAGGTAGTAGGAAACCTTGAATTGCTTCTTCATACTCTTAAAATCTTTTTAGTGGATCTATTCTATATTGCTACACTTTTTTCAAGTGTTTGTACATAAAAAGTTGCCACAAAGTTCGTAATAAAGTTCCTGAAGATGAGTATTTTAAGGTGTTCAATTTGGTAGTCATTGCTACATTTTTTTCTGCCAATTAAAAGTTGTAGCAATTTCTGTAGCAGAAAAGTGTTCTATTGCTAACTACCAAAATATGCGTTTTGGTATTCAGTGGTAGTTACTAAAACGAGAAAATTCGCTGTAAAGCTGGGCTTTACAACGATTTTTCCTCTGTTTTGAATACCTATCTGACTACTCAGATGAAGCTCAAAAATGTCACAAAGTGGAGATGGAGGGAGTCGAACCCTCGTCCAAACACGGAACTAATCCGCTTTCTACACGTTTAGCTTTGCTTTAATTGTCGGCGAGTGGGCTAGGCCAAAGCCACCCTCCTACTCACTTAGTCCTTTGAATGTCGTCGGAGGTGAGGGACACACCACCAACCCTTCCCGATATTACGGCATCACTATATCCGACCACCTCGGGTTCACGGTATCGGAGTGATGTCTCGTCGCGAGCTAAAGCTCAAGCGAAGGAGCAGTAATCTACTAAACTTCGATTACGCTGCGAGAGCGTAGTTATAATCTTCGCCACTTAAAAGTGTAGATGTCTGAGATTTAAGTGCTAGAGCAACGACGCACTACGTGCTTACGAACCACCTCTACATGCTGTCAAAGCCAGTCATCCCCAGTGATTACGTGGCAAAGATACCAAAATAATATGGACTATAGGTGAGAAAAGGGCTCATACTTAAGTTAGAGCTTGCTGAATATACCTTAACCATGTATTATTCAATGAATTGAAGTATTATTTTTTTGCTATGTTGATGATTATTGGTATATTGTAGTGTTAAAAAGAAACGCAATAGCAGTTATTGAGAATATGAGGAAGGTGTTTTAAAGCATTGGGAGGTTGCCCCTTTTTATGGGAGATGGTAATTTGTCGGAGTCCCTCGATAAGAGTAATAGGTGGTATCAGCTGGCGGAAAAGTTGC
>NZ_KB904224.1 GCF_000379925.1 Porphyromonas levii DSM 23370
GCAACCTACAAGAGCAAGTGGATGGAGAGGTGAGCAATTGGTTCTACCCTGGTGCCCCAGCCCCCAATAAGCTACCCGAGAGCGAGTGGCAGGGCAACACCGCCAAAGCTCGCCACATAGGCGACACCTACACAAGCACCGACACGAGTGGGGAGTATATGGGGAAGTCGTGGCGATACACCACCCACTACACGTGGCAACCAATCCACGACACCCTTGTATCACAAGCCCTCGCACAAGCTCAAAAGGCACAAAGCACCGCCGACGGAAAGAGTACCACCTACCTTGTGAAGCCAACAAAGTATGAGGAGGGGGATACATGGGTATTGGAGTCCTCGCAGGCACTCAATGGAATTTCGTACGAGGCGGGGACGATGCTATTCGCTAAGCAGGGAAGTAGTGCATTTATTGAAAGCCACTGGGTGGACAAGGTACGGTACATTGGTACAACACAGCTCAAGAAAAGCGAAGAGGCTAGCAAAAGAGCGTGGGAAGCCTATGCCAATGCTCAGGCAGAATCTGAGCGTGTTAAGGCTGAAGCGCATGCAGATGGCATTGTGACAGCCGAGGAGCGAGCAAGAATTGATGCAGTTAACAAGGCGTTGGAAACAGCTAAGAAGCATGCAGAAGCTCAAGACAAGTTACTCAAGACACAGCAAGAAGCATACGCAGACGGCAAAGTAACAGCAGCGGAGCGCAATGCTATTGCTGTGTCTCAGGCGCGTGCTAAGCTGGCAGAGGAGAACGCGAAGGCGTACGCAGATGGCAAGATAACGGCAGAGGAGAAAGCACGCATAGCGGCAGCTCAAAAGGCGTACGATGATGCCGTGGCAGAAGCAAAGCGACTAGACGGCAAATTGGTTGCGTCCGTTGACGTTGAGTTTGCGCTATCCTCTAGCATGACACGGGAGCCTACGAGAGGTTGGCAAACGTTGGCACCAGCACCTCAGGCAGGCAAATACATGTGGCAGCGCACGAAGACAACGCTCAAGGACGGCACTACAGATATAAAGGGCGTTACCTGCATAGCTGGAGCGGATGGACGTAGCATAGTGAGCATAACGGAGCAGTACTACCACTCTACTAGTATGACGTCGCTACAGGGCGGTAGCTGGAGTAATACAGCACCAACACCTACCGACGGCAAATGGATATGGACAAGGTCGGTTATCAAGTACACCATAGGGGATGACACTATCACTAGCCCAATATGCGTGACGGGGCAAAAGGGTGACATGGGTCTGCGGGTGCGTGAGAACTTGCTAACGTACAAACGCATTGAGGATAAAGCGTGGATTTGGAGACCAGGGGGAACAAAAGGGGAGTATACAATAACGGCGAAAGACGGCGGTAAAATCGTAGTTACAGCGGGGAACGGGTGTACAGATGATTACAACGCAAGAGGGGGGATGTATGCATTTCTTGTGATGCCTAGAGACCCGAGCGATAAAAGTAGCAGTAACGTATATGTCATGAGTGCTAAGATACGGATTGCATCTGGTAAGGCTTACGTAAATGAGTTTGGTAATGGTGACGCAATAAAAAAGAGTAACACATATAAGGTAGATGCTACAACTACACCTCTTGATATGTATTGTGTCTATAAAGCGTCTGAAGCTGGAGTGGTAGGTGTTGATTTTTACATGACAACAGGGAGCGTGTTAGAGGTGTATGATATCAAGCTCGAAAAAGTTAGCGACGGAGAGCAAGAGCTGCCTACAGCATACCTACCACACCCCGATGACCTTAAAGGCAA
>NZ_KB904225.1 GCF_000379925.1 Porphyromonas levii DSM 23370
GCCACCTACTAATAATCAGGGGCTAACGCATACTTTGCGGAATCTAGGTAGGGTATCACGAAAAGGTTTGAGTGCTAGCAGTTTTGGGTAGTATTGTCAATGGAGCATGTTGCGCAAAGCAACATTTTCTTATTATTCGTCGAAATAGTCTTATGGTAGCACTTTAAAAAGTGGTTTATTGCGAGATTAATGTTTATTAATTTGTCATTCCTTGGTGTTTTTCTTAGAATTTGTATCTTTGTGCGAGTTAATATGAATTTATTTGAGCAAAAGGACAATGAAAAAGATTTTACTACTACAGTTGTTGCTGATGACAACACTCTTTGTTTCTTGTGTAGGGATGAAAGAAAGTCCCAAAGTTCAAGAAAAGCCATTCGACATCGTTCGAACCAAGTGGGAGGCGGACTATCATTTTTCTAAAGGAGATCCTAAATCGGCCTTGGTGAATGTGGTTTTCGACTTCAAGAGTCCCACAGAGGTGGTCTTCGTGCATAAAATCAAAAATGGGTTTGTAGATCCTCAAGAATTTCCATACGAGCCAATTAGTTATAACTATACATACGTCTCTCCTCTCTTGAAAATTCTCTCGCATGATAAGAAGAAATGGACAGTTTATAAGGTCGACGAAAAGGCTGGTACCATGTCTACTGTCAGAGACGAATGGGTGAACAAAGACGAAGCGGGGCTTATAATTGGGGAGGAGGATGATTACAAGATTACTCTCCACCTAAAGAAGTAAGTTTTTAAAGTAATACACAATAAAGAGTATGAATACATGGTTGGGCGACTACGTCTTCTAGTATTTGCCCTTTCAAATCCTGATTGTCGTACGACGTATGTTTGTCGTGCGCATCAGGATTTGTTATTTTTACGTACGTAACACAACGACATGGATACATCATCATCTCCCAAAAGACTGCTCAGTCTCACTGACTATGGCGTCTTGTTTCTTATCTTTTTTGGATATTTCACTTTCACCTCTCTTCTGATGTTCTTTGGGACACCAGATCCTCAAGCTCCAAGTGCAGACTCTTTTACTGAGCAGCAAAATATCTTTTCTATTGTTTTGGAACTATCCTTTCTCTCTGTAGCAGGGTTGTACTTATGGTGGAGAAGATTCGATTTCTCAGCCCTTAGTTTTTCTGTGAAGTGGTATACTCTTCCCCTTATGCTTCTCCTTATAATAGTTGGAGGAGGTATTCTCGATGTTTGTCTTTACGGGTCTTATTGGATTAAGCATGGTGTCAATCCTCTGAAATACTTCCCTATTTGGTATTCTGATCCCAATGTTGATTACTTCGCTCACATAAATATTTGGCTAGTGCTATTTGCTCTACTTAATGGTTTTTTCGAAGAACTATTCTTTATGGGGCTTACATTTGCAGTAAATGCACAATATAGACTTGTTGCGATCATAGCAAGCATATTTATTCGATTTGGGTTTCATCTTTACCAGGGGGTACTTTCAGCATTCGGGATTGCACTTATGGGGGTTGTCTTTATCTGCATACGCCAAAAATTCACTTCTTTGGTTCCTTTTGTCCTAGTTCACTCTATTTTTGACATTTTTGGAACAGGTATATTACTATGGATATACTTGATTTTCTTTCGTTGAATAAAGGTATAATAGAGCTTGCTGAACCGTAACTCTCCCAAAACGGGCGCGTAAGGAGAGAATAAAATAGCCTGTAGGTACGATTTGGTACCTACAGTCTATTTTGTGTCTCGGTGTCTTTT
>NZ_KB904226.1 GCF_000379925.1 Porphyromonas levii DSM 23370
AGAAATCCTCTGTAAAAGCTCATATTTAGAGCTTTTACAGAGGAGAATAATCAAAAAACAAGGCGATTTTTCAAGCTAGACAAGACGAAAATCTGCAAAAAGTCAGTCAAAAACGTCTAAACTCGAATGTGCAACAGTCTCTTGAAACGAGGAGCGAAGCGACGAGTGAGGGCGTGGTAGCGAGGAATTCTCTTTCCTCTCCCCCTTTTCCCCTCCTTCCTCTGTATCTCTGTCGGCGGCATGCCGCCGACAGAGATACAGAGGAAGGAGGGGAAAAGAAGGTTTTATACAAACACCCTCCCACGGCCTCGGGCTTCGCCCTCAACCGTGGCATAGTGTGTTGATACTTTATTAAAGAAAAACAGGGCGAATAACTAACTACTCGCCCTGTTTTTCTTTAATAAAATACACAATGGATGTCTTTATCTTTTCTCTTTCCTTATTTTTGTTAGGTATATCGAGCTAAATATTGCTGTGAATATCATTAAAGCTGATATACCGACCTTAAATAGTTCTGATTTTAGAGCAGACTCAAACAGTAAAATAGTCAATAGTAAACATGAAACTAGGCATGTTATTAATATAATTTTATTATTGCCTCTCATCTCTAACAGAAAGATGCTGCACCAACTAACCCACCAGATATCCCGCCTGCTATTCCACCTGCTGTTGTTCCTAAACCAGGGATTACAGATCCAGCTGCGGCACCACCTAAGGCTCCCGTTCCTGCACTACCAACTACTTCTGCAGCACACCTTCCCCAATCATCCCATTGTTTTTTTACCCATTGTTTAGCAGAACTAATCCAGCTTCTGAGTTCAGTATCTTCTCCGCTATACTTGAGGGCAATAATATCTGCTGATACATATGAAGCAATTTCTAAAGCAGTAGATTCTTCTTGTGTTAAGTTTGCGTTATTTCTAACAATAGAAAGTAGTGCTTCAGTATAATTTTCTTTTGAAGAGTACTCAGATGGGTCTACTGACATCATCTGATTAAGGGTCGTTGTTGCTATTTGTGAAGCAACGTATTTTTGACTTTCTTCTATATGAGCGGATCTTAACATTGTCGCTTTAATCCCCATCAAATCAAATACCTTTTGATTTACATTATCAAGACCACATAGCGGATCTTCTTTATAAAGTTTTTCTGTTATCTGCGAGATTTGACTTCTATAATTGATTTTAATCTCATTCGTAGTCTCGGAAGGCATATCCGATGTACGCGTTTCGTTGCTACATGCGGTTAAACTAAGAACCGTCATTAAAGTTAGTATAACACCAACTCTTGTTGTAAGTTTTGTCAGCATTTTCATTCAGTTTGAATTGTTAGTAAATATTGTAATTTTGTTTGTATTCGACAAATGTACTTAAATATTTTATTTTATGCAAATATTTCTTTGGACCTAGCCCAAGTTTGACCCCTAGAGTATATTTTGAGGTGTTTTTTGGGCATTTTGAGGAGTGAAATGCTGATTTCATCGGGGTAGTTGTTTTTTA
>NZ_KB904227.1 GCF_000379925.1 Porphyromonas levii DSM 23370
AGCTCATTGGCTTTGAAGAGCAATTCCTTTAGAATCGTGCCGCTGATAGATGACTCAGCAGCGAAAAGAACACCAAGTGTAAGGTGGTTGTGCGTATCACTCTGACCAATATCAAGGATGGTCACATCATGCTTTGCTAGCGTTTCGGTAATCGCTGCCGAAATACCAGGTCTATCCTTACCACTAAAGATGGCAAGGATTAGTTCTTTGTTGTTTTGCTCTTTATTATCCATTGTCTTTCCATTGTTATTATTATACAATGCGAAGCAAATGTACCTATTTCTGAACATATAGGCAATAGGTTGCTGATTGCTTCGATTTTGGCTAATTTTGCTACTCAATATATATAGTTCTGTATGAAAAGAATCAATGGGCGATTACTCGCCCCAATAATGATACCATTCCTACTTGTAGGGATTCTATATGGATGTGCCAATCGAGTAGCGCCTGATGGCGGACCTTACGATGTGACACCACCAAAGCTCGTCAGTAGTTCTCCCGAAGATAGGGCACTAAATGTAAGCAAGAAACGCTTCGTACTCACCTTCGACGAGTATATACAAATCCAGGATATAGCCAATAAGGTAATCATCTCTCCTCCCCAGATTACTCAGCCTAAGATAGTAGCTGTGGGCAAGAAGGTAACGGTGGAACTGGAAGACGATCTTATCCCAAATACGACTTACTCCATAGACTTTACCGATGCTATTGTGGATAACAACGAGGGTAATCCACTGGAGAACTTCTCGTATGCCTTCTCCACGGGCAATGAAATAGACACCATGGAGATCAGTGGTCGAGTGATTAACATTCGTAACCACGAACCCATGCAGAGCTTACTTGTAGGTGTGCACCCAGAGTCTGCGGGCTGGAACGCTTTTACAGATACGACCTTCAGCCGCATGAGTAGGACTGGAGACCGTGCACAGTTTGTAATGCGAAACATGAAGCAAGGGAGCTACAGAGTGTATGCTCTGAAAGAGAGCGATGGCAACTATCGCCACGATATGCCTACAGATGGGGTAGCATTCCTCAATGAGCTTATCACTACAAGCGCAATGGCAGCTACTCGGCAAGATACGACTTGGGTGGATAGTCTTACCATAGACACGATAAAGACAGTGGCATATACACGCTACCTGCCGGATGATATCGTGCTGCTCTATTACGTGCCAGAAGCAAAGCGTAGATTTATTAGCAAGCGCGAGCGCCCCGACTCTATGCAACTAAGACTTGTGTTCAGTGCCATACCCGAAGGCAAAATCAAGGTACGCCCTATCGACTCCCTTGCTGTGCAAGGCGGCAGTACACCAGTTCTCGATATCAATAGAGAGAAGAAGGAGGTAATGGTCTACTTTACGGACCCTACATGGAAGAGGTATAAGGAGTTTGAAGTCTCTTATACTTCGGTAGACTCCCTAGAGCTACCTATCATGGTGCATGACTCTCTCACGCTCCGCCCATCTGCCCCTAAGCCGATAGAAGACAAGGGGAGACTGAAGGAGACTAATGACAGTATTGCGAAGCCGAAGAGCCCGCTTACGCTTCGCTTCGAGCATAAAGGGGAAGGTGGGACCAGTGATAGCCTGCTCTTCTATAGCTCTCTGCCTATCACTCCTGAGGCATTTAAGGCCTTTGAGCTATTCAATGCGCAGGACTCCATCCTCAAGCCGGTAACCATAGACTCTATCTATCTACTCCCTGGGCGTACTACCGTGGGAATGATAGAGGCGAAGCTATCGTACGACACGAGCTATGAGCTGTATGCCGACAGTGCTAAGTTTACCGATGTGTATGGGCACATGCTCGATGAGACGGTGGTAGATGCGTTCAAGACGAAAGCGAAAGACGCTTTTTCTCAGCTCTCCATCACGGTAGATGGCGTTGAGGGACCATTTATTGGCGAACTCCTCTCTACCCAAGATGCTGTGCTAAGAGTAGTATACTCCGATAAGCCGACCTTACACTTCAAAGATATTAAGCCTGAGAAGTATGGTTTCCGACTCATCGTGGACAGCAATAATAATGGCAAGTGGGATGCAGGCAACTACCGCGACTCTATCCAGCCAGAGATGGTCTACTACATGCCGAAGATTATTGAAGTAATGGCGAACTGGGATGTAAAGGAGACGCTATCTCCTCTTGCTACCAAGATAGATAAACAGAAGCCCGAAGAGTTGATTAAGAATAAGCCCAAGGCTAAGGAGAAAAAGGATCGCAATAAAGAGCGTGAGGAACAACTCCGCAGACAACGCCAAGGTAATAACCAAGGCATGGGTGGCTTAGGTGATATGGGCGGCATGGGTGGACTAGGAGGCATGAACGACATGATGGGCGGAGGACGAATGTAGTCTAGCCATCAGTAGTCCCGACACCGCATAATAACCACAACCGCTACCATTGAGCATATCAAGCTCTGGTAGCGGTTGTGCTATATGCAGGGCAGTGAAAAAGTGCACTCCTCATTCTCGAGAGGTATTACACCCTCTCTACACTCTTAATCCCTGGGAGCGTACGTAAGGACTTTAGTAAAGGATTGAGGCGAGAAGCTTCCTTTATATATATATGCAGCGTAGCTTGGAAGAGTCCATCTGCGCTCTGTATATTATAGCTACGGAGCGTAAGTTCCTTCTCAGTCCCCACCTGACTAACGACAGCATTGACCACGCTAAGATCATCATGCCCAATTACCCTCAGCACAACCTCACTCCCTCGAGAGGTATCACCTTTCCACCTAGCCTTGAGGATACGATAACCGAATCTATTGAATAAATCAGGAGCATTGGGGCAATTCATTCTATGAATTCGGATACCGCTTCGGGAAGTAAAGGCAAATATCTTATCGCCATATATAGGATTACAACACTTAGCAAGCTGATAATCGATGCCCGATAGGTTATTATCTATCGTTAGGATATCCTCTGTCTCCTCAGCAATAATCTTCTCAGGCAGAGTACTAGAGACAAACTTATCTGCCGAAATATGGCGCTCCTCAGCCTGCTCAGGTTCCTGAAATGCCAGTTTATACTCATCGAGGAACGTATCTAGGTCTGTCTGCTTATTCTGAATTGCGAGGAAGAAGTGACTTGTTGCCTTGTACCCCTTACGCCTTACGAGCTTGGTGAATACAGCCTCATCGTACTCCAGCTTCCGATTACGCAGACGGCGGTTGAGCTCCTCACGCACTAGCTGAATAGACTTTTCAGACTCTATCCTCAGCCATTGCTTAATCTTATTTCTCGCCTTGCTCGTTATCACATACCTCAACCAATCCTGCTTAGGTGTCTGATTGGCAGAGGTATTTATAGAAACGGTATCACCATTCTGTAATTGCTGTCGGATGCTTACATTGCGACCATTGACCTGAGCAGAGACTGTCTTCTCGCCAATCCCCGAGTGTATAGCATAGGCGAAGTCGAGGATAGAAGCACCTTTGGGCAACTTTACTAAGTCCCCCTTGGGTGTAAAGACATATATCTCCTCATCATAGAGATTCATCCTAAACTCCTGCATCACCTCTTCGCTGGTAGCAGACTTATTCTCTAGCGTCCTGCGAACCGTGGTCATAAACTCATCCAGTCCACTCTCGCTCTTCACCCCCTTGTATCTCCAGTGTGCAGCGAGACCCTTCTCCGCTATCTCGTCCATACGTTCGGTACGAATCTGCACCTCTACCCACTTCTGTTGGGGTCCCAATACCGTGATATGCAGACTTTCGTAACCATTAGACTTTGGGATAGATAACCAATCCTTCATCCGCTTAGGATTGGGTTGGTACATATCTGTGATGATAGAGTATGCCTTCCAGCACTGGCTTCTTTCCTCCTCTAGTGGTGCATCGATAATGACACGTATAGCGAATAGGTCATAAATAGCCTCGAACTCTATCTTTTGCTTCACTAGCTTATTACGGATAGAGGAGATAGACTTCGTTCTTCCCTTTATCGTAAACATTAGTCCCGACTCCTCCAAAGCCTTCTTAACTGGATCGATAAAAGAAGCAATATAAGTATCGCGTGTCTTCTTGGTAGCAGCCAGCTTGTCTTTAATAAAATTATATATCTCCCTATCCGTATACTTGAGGCAAAAGTCCTCCATCTCACCCTTGATATTGTACAGCCCCATACGGTGCGCCAGAGGGGCATAGAGGAAGGAAGCCTCCATACTGAGATCCAACTGTAGATCCTCTGAAAGATAATCACCAGCAAGGCGAAGCTGCACCAGTCGCTCGGAAATCAAGATAAGGATAACACGCACATCCTCAGCGAAAGATAGTAAGAAGTGGCTAAAGTTGTCCGAAGTAACCACAGCATTCTTGGCATACAAATCGGTCACCTTTTGCATCAAGCGCAATAAGTAGAGCACATCCTCACTCAGGAAACCCTTCAACTCCTCTTGCTTTACAACACCATCCCGCAAGGGTAATTGTAGGAGTACGGCCATGATAGGCGTACCTCCTATTCCCATCTCATCTACAAGGGTGGTCGCCGTCAATAGTCGCCGAGCTAGGGGATGTATCCCAAACTGATCCTTAAGATCAGGGCGCTCCTTCAGGTACTTCTGTAGTATTTCCTTTACCCTATACCACTCTTTTTCAGAGACATTATGGGGTAAAGCATCGAGACGAACTATAAGCTGCTCTATTGTCGAATATTGATCTAAATCAGTATACTTCTTCATAAAAACTCATTTTATACCACTGGTACGATATAAAAGTAGAGCAAGATACAAATATTCCTTTCAAAATACCAGTAGTCACTATAGTTTTCTATACCTTTGCATCATCATTTCAAATATGGAAAAATATCCAATTGAGTATTTCACTTTTAACTAATAGAAGATTAAACATGAAGAAGTTTATAACAGCTACTGCCTCTATGGCACTCTTATTGGGCGCTTGTTCTACAACAGAAAAGGCGCCAGAGTTCAAGGTGACAGCCACAGGCCTGCCCGCCGAAGCTAATGGTACCTACGCCTATATTTACGATGTAACCAATGAGGTCGTGGACTCCGCACTGATAGAAAATGGTTCGTTTACCTTCGTATCGCCAGCCAATGACTCAATTGTCAATGTAGTAAAGCTGATGGACACACCTCTGCTTTTCGCTCGTGAGGCTGGGGAGTATACTTTTACTATCACAACCGACTCCATTAGTGACGAAACAAGTATCATCCGTAGCGGTGCTGAGAACAGCGCATTTATGAAGCTACAAAACCTCTATGACGAGTTGAATGACGTAGAAACAAGGTATACTAATGATATAGAGTCAATTGCCGAGAACATCTTAACACCAGATAGTACCCTCACGAAGGAGCAAGAAGCGCAGATTGACTCTATCTATACTATCATGGATACGGAAGCAACGAAAATCAATAAGAAGTATTTCTCAGAGGCTACCAATGCGAGTGTGCAGATTGCAGCACTCAGAAATATGCGTCGCTCAATAGAGCCAGAGGAGTTCATTGCTCTCTACGATCAGGCTCCAGAAAGCCTCAAGGCAGAGAAGTCTCTAGCTACATTCTACAAGACTAGTGTGGCAGCTGCAAACACCGCTGTGGGGAAGCAGTTTGTCGACTATCAGATGACCAACCCAGCAGGCGAGACCAAGATGCTTAGTGAATTCCGTACTGAAGGTAAGTACTTCCTACTCGACTTCTTCGCATCATGGTGTGGTCCTTGCCAAAAGTCTATGCCTGTCTTAGCTCAGATAGAGAAACAATATGCTAAGATACTCTCTTCGGCTAGCATCGCTATCTGGGAGCGCGATGAGGATGGTACGGCTTATGCCAATGCTGTAAAGAAACTCAAGATCACTTGGCCTACCTTCCAAGACGGCAATCGTATTGATGGCAAGAACCAAAGTATGGGTGCTGAGACCTATGGCGTAATAGGTGTACCTACTTTCATCCTCTTCTCTCCAGAAGGCGAGATCATCGTACGTACGCACGATGTTACCGAAATCAAGGCTAAGCTCGACGAGCTCAATAAGTAATATGCATCCCAAGGAATAGGGAATAGTGTTACATATAATCGAGACGGCTATGCTCAACAGAGCATAGCCGTCTCGATTCTTTTCTAGGTTAGGGTACAGCTTCGTTACTTTCTTCTCACGCTAGGGAGGAGATAGGTCTGCATACAATACTCCTATGGTATCACTATTTTCAAGAGCTACTCCCTAGAGTAGAGAGAGTCCCTCCCCAGAGGGACTGGAGTTTTTCCCGCGAGAGACTCGAGTCCCTCGCGGGAGAGACTAATGCAAATAGCTAGAGTAAATATTGTCGCGACCTAGAGAGAGAAATGCTTGAGACGTGCTAAAGCCTTGCCAGATGGTACTAAATTGTTATCTTTGCGATTATATTAAAATGCAATTAAATTGGGAATTATGATATTGCGCAGAAGTATACTTTGGGGATTACTAATCGTAGTAGGGTTATTTATGAGCTCAACGCTTGTGTTTGCTCAGCAGTCTACGAGAAGCCATACTGTAGTGGCTGGAGAAACACTCTATGCGATTAGCCGCCAATACGGCGTAGCTGTGGATGAACTCATCAGGCTCAATCCAGAGGCTAAAAATGGGATAAAGATTGGGGAAGAAATCAAGCTTCCGGGCACTAAAACTGCTAAAGAAGCGACCTCAGGACCTACCTACCACAAGGTAGGAGCGGGCGAAACGCTTTACTCTATTTCAAGGAAATATGGGATTTCACCCAATGCATTACTGGCAGCGAATAGTTCTATTAGTAATGCAGATAGGTATACAAAGCAGGACTAGTGAATAAAGTGACGATACAGTTGTATCGCGATAAAGTCATTGCACTTGACACCAAAGCAAATCCACTAGAAAAGTACTTGGGTCTCTCTTCGTTTACACTCGAACAAGCCAAGAATATAGAGGGAGATAAGGGCGAAAACATCATTTCTGTGCCTGGAGTCTCCTGTATTCAGAAGCTCGAAGAGTGGCTATATGGCACAAAGGAGCAGGAGATACTATTCAGAGCACATGCACAGAAGATTGTCTTTTGGTACTCATTTTTGCCTTGGTGGTTAGTATGCATGCCACTTCTGATAGCTGTCATCTATTGGGATATTGTACCTGGGGCACTTATCAGTCTGGTTGTTACTGGAGTATTGGTTTGGATGGGGATGCTCAAGCAGAAGAGAAGTTCCATTCAATTGGTAGAAGATTATATTGAGCTCAAAAGTGGGGTTATTGCTGATAAAAAGGCTTATATTCGGTACGAAGATATAGAACACGTGAGGACAAAGCTGCTGAGCTTGCTGGGATATCTCTCAAAGAATCGTCATATCAGACTATTTACGAAGGGCAATCCGAAGTCTATACGTAGCGTTAAAGCACCATCTTCGGCTACCATTGTGGACTACATCCTCTATAGAAGCAGCAACACTACTCTACGAAATCACCTCAATTATAGGCGCTGAACTACATAGTGAGACTGTTGCACGAATGTCGAAAGTAACGCAGTAGTTCGCCACCGTGCAACAGTCTCATAGTGTGTCCTGCAATAGGGAAAACATATGCGCAATTACGGTTTGTAGTAACCAACCACACGACCCCGCCCGGGGGTTCGCTGTTTAATAGCATCCTTTCCCAGTAAAATGGTGCCCATTTATAATGAATACCCGCATCACAATACAGCTCCAGCAAGGATCGGACATAAAGGAGTCCGCATGCTAATAGATTTACAGAATCCTCAAAGAAAACTCAAGGGATACCCAAAGATTCCCCAAAGATTCCCCAAGAAGGGGGAGTACAATTACAGTGTTTTTATCGACCTTGTATCTATTAGCATATTATCTACTTAACATAACACATATTATTGATTAGTAGATATGAAACCATATATCAGTATAGAGGTAATCATTATTCTGCTAAGAAGCACATAGTATTCTATGAAGTGCTGACCATTCAACCTATCCTAATGATCTTGTAGAAACGTCTCGAAGGTGTTGTCATCATAATAGACAATAATCTTTGTAATCTTTCGCTCCTTAATCTTAGTTTCTTTGGGGAGCGGATTCTCGACCTTTATTTCATTAGCTTGGGGTTGCTTTTGAATATCAAACAAAGGCAAACCTAAGCCATAGAGTGTCGAATTAGGTGAAGGTGAATTAGCCTGTTCGAATGAAATGGCTATAGTCATCTCTCCCACTCCTGTTCGTATCCACTCTTCATTAAAACTAGGAAAGGCATTTAGAATTTGAGACATTACCATTGCACTGATATCATTCCTGCCTTTGATTACGTGATTGAGTGTAGACGTCTTAATTCCAGTTTTTAGAGAGAAGTCAGCTTGTGATAGCCCCTCCTTAATTATTAGCTGCTCAAGCCTCTTTCCTTGCTCCATTAATTTCTCCTCTTTTACCATCTTTTCTTAGCTACTTAGCATGTAAATTTTGTTTGTATACATACATTCACATGGAGGTACATTATACATACATCTTATATCCACACAAATATACACAAAATATCCAATTAATATGATGATTAGCTTTGTACAACACCTAAATACTATGTATACTAATTACTTCTGTTAGAAATATTATAGATTAAAAGATGTAATATACTGTTCATATAGAGATTAGTTAGTCACCAATATCTATATATAGCAAACTTTGCATAAATCATATAGGATTACCCTACTCTGCCTTAAAATACGTATAGGATAGTATATATTATCAAAAGAAAACCAGATAGTTACAATGCAAAGAATACGAGTTCACAAAATGAATAACGCTTGATATTTGCATTTATTATTGTTTCGAAATTGCTAGAATCCATATATATACCGAAGCTAGAGGTGTGAATTTATCGTGTGTATATCATATATATCATAAATTAGTTATGTGTATAAATTATATATGGATAGATAATTCACATGGTAAATAGATACACAATGTGAATTTATAATGGCTTCTAAAGTCACTAGAAACGGGTAGTTTTGGATTTCGAGAATATAGGGAAATATTCATCTAAGCCATTCTAGTAAATTTTGATCTTAGTAATGAGGTGTGTCAGAAGTATATGGATTAACAACCTGAAGGTATCCTTATTTTCAGAAATATGATTAGTGCCACCAAGTCCTTGCCTGAGCAAAGAAAGTCCCTCCCCAGAGAGACTCCAGTTTCTCCTTAGAAAAACTCCAGTCCCTCCCGGGAGGGAATCAAGCCGGTCTCCATAGAGACTAAAACCACGATGGATAATGGAAGTAACGAGACTAGGGACTAATAAAGGTACAATAGTAGACTATATAAACTTGATGACACTTTTGCACAAAAGCAAACTATGGCGTTGCTTACGGTATTCAGGCATGGTCATGTACTATACATTACGAATTCCCTCAATATTATACTATATCTCTCCAGATATTAGGTAGCTATCGCTTATTTTACTAATATGCAACATGAAGAGTATGCTGATATACTTAATGGTATCCATTCCATACAAAGACACGGTGCTAACTGACCTATTACAATGACAGACGCTAATAGGACGACACCCACCCATATTTATGAGGATTGCTGAGAAATGGCTAACTTTGCAGATATTGGGTATGGTAGGGAAATATTAGAATTTAGTAAGATGAGTAGTTATAAAAGTTACTCTTTATTGGATAAAATCAATTCGCCCAAGGACGTAAAACAGCTCTCAATCCAGGAGTTGCCTACGTTGTGCGAGGAGATACGAGGATTTCTTTTGGAGAGCTTGAGCAAAGTACCAGGGCACCTAGGTGCCAACTTTGGTGTTGTGGAGTTTACAGTAGCGTTGCATTATGTCTTTGATCTGCCAAATGATGAGATAGTTTGGGATGTTGGGCACCAGTCCTATGTCCACAAGATTCTCACAGGGCGTCGCAAGGACTTTGGAAATCTGCGTCAATGGGGCGGTATTAGTGGTTTTACCCATCCCAATGAGAGCGAATATGATTCTTTTGTCTCAGGTCATGCCTCCAATGCTATTTCTGCGGCATTGGGTATTGCTGTGGGAAGTAAACTTCAGAACCTCAATAAGAGTGTAATCGCAGTTATTGGCGATGGAGCAATGACTGGTGGATTGGCATTTGAGGGGCTTAATAATGCTTCTTCTCAGCCCAATGATCTCTTGATAGTACTCAACGACAACCACATAGGGATTGACCCTATTACTGGAGGGCTAAGTAAGTACTTAGTAAAAGTAAGTACTAGTAAGGTCTACAACTACATTAGGCACAAAGGCTATCAGGGTCTCAAGAGATTGAAACTTATCGATGAGAGGAGGAAACGTAACCTTACAAGGTTTAATAATAGCCTCAAAGCGTTGATCAATGATGATAAGAATCTCTTTGAAGGGTTCAGTATCCGCTACTTCGGTCCCACAGATGGGCACGATGTAGTAGAGCTTGTTAGTACTCTGCGGAGTATTAAGGACTTCGAGGGACCAAAGCTTCTTCATATCAAAACGGTCAAGGGAAAGGGCTACGCACCTGCCGAAGAGAGCGCAGTGGTATGGCATGCCCCAGGGTTGTTCGATCCCGTAACGGGAAAATTGAAGGTAACTCCAGAGCTCCCTGATAGTCCCCTCAAATATCAAGAGATATTTGGCAAGACTCTCTTAGAATTAGCTGAGTTGGATCCTAAAGTAGTAGGAGTTACTCCAGCAATGATATCTGGTAGCTCGTTCAACTTCATGCAGGAGCGCTATCCCAATAGGGTATTTGATGTAGGTATTGCCGAAGGTCATGCAGTAACCTTCTCTGCAGGATTGGCAAGAAAAGGAATGATTCCTTTCTGTAATATCTACTCTAGCTTTTTGCAGCGGGGCTACGATCAAGTCATCCACGATGTGGCGATGCAGGCAGCACCGGTGATTTTGTGCTTAGATCGTGCAGGACTAGTTGGAGAAGACGGTATGACTCATCATGGGGTATACGATATTGCCTATCTACGCACGGTACCAGGGTTGACCATCATGTCGCCAATCGACGAAAGTGAGCTTCGCCTGATGATGTATACCGCTTATAAGCATCATAGTGAAGGACCATTTGTTATCAGATTCCCTAGAGGTAAGGGCACTTGTGGTGATTGGCATGTCCCATTTGAAGAACTACCATTAGGGAAGTCGCAAGTCTTGAGAGAAGGAGAAAAGGTAGTATTTGTCTCCTATGGTCCTATTGGTAGCACTGTTGCTACTGCTATAGATGGGCTTAAGAGTGAGGGTTATAATCCTGGACACATCAACCTACGATTTGTGAAGCCACTAGACGGTGAAATTCTCCAGCGAATTGCATGCGAGTATCAGCATATTATCACCATTGAAGATGGCTCTATAGCTGGAGGTGTGGGAAGTGCACTTCTAGAGTATTACTCAGATCATCACCTATCTATTCCTCTGACGAGGATAGGTGTTTCAGACCATTTTGTCAAGCAAGGGGCAGTATCCCTTCAGCATGCTTATGAGGGGATGGATGCTGAGTCGATCATAAATAAGGCGAAGGAGGTGTATCGAACCCTATGAGAATATTTATAGTAGGTGCTGGGGAAGTGGGAACCCACCTAGCTGAGATGCTATCGCATGAGCAGCACGATATCATACTACTGGATTCCAATCCAGACAACCTCGAGTTTGCTTACGATAATAGGCTAGAGATCATGCCCTATGTAGGCTCTCCTACGTCATTCAAAGATCTGAAAGATGCAGGAGCGGATAGAGCCGATCTCTTTATCGCAGTTACGCCTGAAGAGAGTGGTAATATTGTCGCTTGTAATATTGCGACCCAAATGGGTGCGAAGAAGGCACTTGCACGCATCAATAGCAGTGAGTATTTGATGCCTCAATATCGAGGACACTTTACCGCACTGGGGATTGATGATATGCTCTATCCTGAAGAGCTTGCAGCTGCGGAGATAGTCAGTAGTCTGAGTCTCCCTTGGGCTAAGCAGTATTGGAAAATATTCAATAATAAGCTCGCTCTCGTGGCAACACGGGTTATTAAGGGCTCTCCTCTACTAGGTAAGGAATTGATGGAGCTATCAGATCTCTCTGAAAAAGTCCTGCATATCCTTGCTATCGTGCGGGACAATCATACTATTATCCCTCGTGGCCACGATACTATAGAGGAGAATGATATCCTCTATGTAGCCGCTAAACCACAAGACCTTGAGAGTGTGCGTCAATTCTGTGGGCAACAGAAGTTGGAAGTACACCGTGTGATTATCATGGGAGGTAGTCGTATAGCTATCAAGACGGCACAAGCCCTACCCGATGACCTAAATATTAAGATCATCGAGAGTGACTATGAAAAGTGTATGCGTCTCTCCGAGATGGTACCTGAAAATACCCTTGTGATACATGGCGATAGTAGGGATCCCGACCTGCTTATCAATGAGGGAATAAAAAAGACAGAGGCTTTTCTAGCTCTTACGAGTTCGTCTGAGAGCAATATGCTTGCTACTCTCAATGCCAAGCGTCTAGGAGTGCCTATTTCCGTTTGTCAGATAGAGAATCTTGACTATATTGACATCGCGAATGAAATGAAGATAGGCAACCTTATCAATAAGAAGCTATTGGCGGCCTCAGCAATTTTCCGTTACCTCCTCAATATCGACATCTCCAGTGCTAAGACACTGGCGATAGGTCAAGGAGAAGTATTAGAGATTAAGGTGAGGGAAAATTCATTGGTCACCAAACGTCCTGTGGTGGAACTCGAGATACCATCAGGGATTACCTTTGGAGGTATCTTACGTAATAATGAGGTACTGCTAGTAGAGGGTAAGACACAGATTAATGCGGGAGATATGGTAATGGTATTCTCTCACAATGCCTCTGTGAATGACCTCAATAAACTCTTTGGATAAAGACAAGTAGTATAATCATCTATTGCTATGCTATTCTTAGTACATTCAGAATACGAGACCAAGAGAGGCTTCAATTATAAGTTTGTCCTTATGGTTCTTGGATTGCTTTGTCTATTTCAAGTAATATTCCTAGGGATTTCGGCAGGGGTGTCTCTTTACTACGGAGATAGCGGATTACACTCCCTTCTCTATACCATGGGGCTTGATGTGGTTATTGGAGCCACGTTATTCCTCTTAGGCAAGGGACATACAGAATACGATACAGGGCGGCGTGAAGGTATGGTTACCGTCTCGCTTAGCTGGCTTGTCATGTCTTTATTGGGGATGATGCCCTATTGGTTAGGAGGCTTTATCCCCAATTTCTCGGAAGCGTATTTCGAGGCTATGTCGGGCTTTTCTACTACAGGAAGTACCATTCTTAACGACATTGAGTCCCTACCCCGCAGTATCCTATTTTGGAGAAGTGTTACCCAGTGGATTGGGGGTATTGGTATTATTGTCTTCCTTGTAGCTCTAGTGCCCTTTACTGGGGAAAATGCCTCTGTAGTATTCGACCACGAGACTACGGGAATCACCCACGATCGCTTTGTACCTAGGATAGGTGTAATGGCCAAGTGGATTACCCTTATCTATGTGGTACTATCTATTATATGTGCCCTATTGTTGTGGGCAGGACCTCTTTCCCTATACGATGCGGTGTGCCATGCTGCTACATGTATCAGCACAGGAGGTTTTTCTACTTACAATGCTTCTATAGCTGATATAGACTCTGTTTACACCAATTTTATACTCACCGTCTTTATGTTTATTGGGGCTACGAGCTTTACACTCATTTACTTTGCTATTGTACGCAAAGAACCCAAAAGACTATTTCACGATGCTGAGTACAGGTGGTTTGCTTCCACTATAGTTGTTGTTACGCTCTTTACTGCTATTTGGCTATATGCTAATGGCATTTACATTTCGTTTTGGAAAGCACTCCTACATTCATTATTCCAAGTCGTAAGTTTGATAACTACTACGGGCTATGTTATCCAAGACTACAACTTCTGGGGTGGTTCCTTTTGGGTTGTTGCCCTATTCCTTATGTTTGTTGCAGGGTGCTCTGGCTCCACGAGCGGAGGGCTCAAGATGATTCGCTTCAATATCCTATCACGTAACCTACTCAATGAGTTCAAAAGGCGTACTCATCCGCAAGCTATTGTTCCTCTTAGGTATAATGGTACATTCATCAAAGAGAAGGTGGTCAATCAGGTATATAATTTTCTATACGCCTATCTCACTATAATATTGATTGCGACCTTTTCTGTTACACTTGAGGGATATTCCTTCACCGACGCAGTATCGGCATCTATAGCTTGTATCTCCAATTCAGGACCAGGGCTTAGCGCTTTTGGTCCTATGGCGAACTTCTCTACTCTTAGCGACTTCAATACATTCCTTATGAGTTTTCTGATGTTGACGGGGCGTTTGGAGATCTTTACCGTACTAACCCTACTCCATCGGAGTTTTTGGCGAAATTAATCACACTTAAAATACATATATCACTATGGACATGCATATCGAAGACATCCGAAGGGATTACAAGGTGGGAAGCCTTTCTCGCAAGGACATGCCTGCCAATCCTATACAAAAGATGGAAGAGTGGCTACAAGAGGCTATCGACCACAAGGTCATAGAGCCAACTGCTATTGTAGTCACCACTTCAACCCCAGATGGTCACCCTTCATCCCGTACGGTGCTGATAAAGGAGATTAACGAAGGTAAAATCATCTTCTATAGTAATTATGATAGCCGTAAAGGCAGGCAAATCAAAGCTAATCCCCATGTATCGGTTACATTCTTATGGCATCAGCTGGAACGACAGATACATGTAGAGGGTATTTGTAAGCACGTGGCACCTGAGGTAAGCGATGCCTACTTTGATAAGCGCCCCTATAAGAGCCGTGTAGGAGCTAGAATCTCCCCTCAGAGTCAGCCTATCCCAAGCAGGGCTTTCATCGTTACAGAGTTTGCAAAGGAGAGCCTCAAGTACACTGGTACTTTTAGAAAGGTACCTCGGCCTGACAATTGGGGTGGTTTTGAGGTAACCCCTTCTAGAATAGAGTTTTGGCAAGGCAGGGAGAGCCGATTGCATGATCGTTTCTTGTACGAACTTCAGGAGGATGGCAGCTGGTCGCTCGATCGCCTAGCACCATAACTTTCCATATCTTTATCATTATAATACCCCCTCTTCAGAGTTGGAATAATACTCTGGTGAGGGGGTGTTAGGTTAAGCAGGTAGATTTTGGTAATTTTGTGGGAGAAATAGATTTATAAAACTGATTGAGACAGCACATCATGAGACTACTACTGATAAGCAATTCAGCCTCACCCGGTGAGACTTACCTTGAGAAACCAGCCGAAGATATTGCAAAATTTCTAGGAGAGGTCAGGGAGAATGTTGTATTTATCCCCTTTGCGGGTGTTACTTTCACTTTCGACGCTTATGTGGAGAAGGTTAATAAGGCTTTGGCTCCAGTGGGGGTTAAGGTAAAAGGGGTACATACTTTCCCTGATCCAGTAAAGGCAGTAAAAGAGGCTGGCGCAATCATGGTGGGTGGAGGTAATACATTCCAGCTTACTAAGATGATGCAGGAACAAGGACTGATAGAAGCGATCCGTGAAAGAGTATTGGATGGAGCACCTTATGTGGGATGGAGCGCAGGGAGCAATGTGGCTTGCCCAACGATTCGGACAACCAATGATATGCCTATCGTAGAGCCTCAGAGCTTCAATGTACTCAACCTTGTACCATTCCAAATAAACCCTCACTATCTTGATAGTCATCCAGAGAACCATGGAGGCGAGACACGCGAGGTACGTATTCTCGAGTTTATTGAGGCAAATCCAGATATGTATGTGGCTGGACTAAGAGAGGGTTGTCGGTTCCTTGTTGAGGACGGCAAGCTAGAGCTTATTGGAGATAAGAGCCTTCGCGTATTTAAGAAAGGTGAAGATATCAAAGAGTACGAACCAGGTGCCAATCTTCAGTTCTTAATCAAATAAGCACTTATGACTGAGTACAAGAGGACAGAAGAGCAGTTTGCCAAGGTTGTAGCTGATTGTCGGCAGCTTTTCGCCAATAAATTTAAGGACTACGGAGCTTCGTGGCGCGTGATGCGCCCTACCGCCATTACCGATCAGATTTATATCAAAGCACAACGCATTCGTTCTGTTCAGGAGAAGCGTGAAAATAAGGTAGGTGAAGCTCTCAAGAATGAGTTTATTGGGATTGTGAACTATGCTATCATGGGGATGGTTCAGCTCGAGAAAGGGTATACCAATGCCCCAGAGGAGAATAAAGAGATACTCCTAGGCTGGTATGATGAGTATGCCGATCGCTCAAAGCAGCTTATGTTCTCCAAAAACCATGACTATGGTGAGGCTTGGCGTAGCATGCGGATCTCTAGCATTACCGATATTATCTTGCAGAAGATATTTAGGACTAAGCAAATAGAGGATCACCAAGGTGCTACAAAGGTAAGTGAGGGAATAGATGCGAACTACCTAGACATGCTTAACTATGCCATATTCGCACTGATTAAGATAAGCGAAGGGACTGATGCAATGGAATAAAAGACAAGTATTTGCCACAGTAGCACAGCTTATCCTCGGAGCTACCTTTATCTTCTCTGGTTTGGTAAAGAGTATAGATCCTATGGGTACTGCTATCAAGATAGAGGAGTATGTAGCCATCGGTGGTCTACACTTCCCATCGTGGTGTTACCTGGGAGCATCTGTTGCGCTCAATTTATTCGAAGCACTCTTAGGAGTCGCGTTTCTTATTGGTTGGAGAAGGCTGATAACGAGTTGGGCTGCACTGGTATTGATGTGCTGCATGACATTGCTCACGCTTTACATTTATCTTTTCAAACCAGTAGCTGACTGCGGATGCTTTGGCGATGCCCTAGTAATTAGCAATGCAGCAACGTTTTGGAAGAATGTAGTGCTGCTGCTACTGGTTGCCTATCTGTTCCGTAACCTAAGCGCATGGCATGAGTGGACTAGCACCAGATATGCAGATATACTTATAGGGGTGTCGTCGGTCATTCTATTGCTTTTCAACCTCACAAACATTGTACATGAGCCAATTATAGACTTCCGACCCTATACGATTGGGAGCGACCTCATGGAGCTAACCACAACAGGTGGTACCGAAGGAGTGTACATCTATAGCTTCGTGTACGCCAAGGATGGTAAGGAGCGAACCTTTAGTATGGAGGAGCTTTCGGAGGTAGACTCTACTTGGACTTATGTTCGGGATGAAGTGGAGGTAATAGAGGAGGCGGTACGACCAGCAGGAGCCGACTTTGTACTAGTCCGTGAGGACGGCAGTAATGCTGTAGAAAGCCTAACGTATAAGGAGGGGCAAGCGATAATCGTGATTAGCCACGACCTGAATACGGTAGAGCCTCAACTACTACAGAAAATAACACAGAACTGCCCCGAGCCCCTACTCCTCGCAATGGGGAATACAGGCGAGGTATGGAACAAACCTGAATATGCTCCACTAGAGCAGGAGTTTTCCGAAGTACTTTTCCTAGACAAGACAACAGCCAAGACTGTTGTGCGGAATAATCCAGGAGTACTGATAATAAAGGGAGGTAGAATAGTCAATAAGATGACTGGTAAGGCTTTTGCGGATAGGATAACCAACCCCGAGTTTAAGAAGGATCCATACCAGATGCCGACCAAGAAGAGTCGGCTTTTGGAGCTGCTATATGCTTGGGGTGGACTTATCATACTAACCATAGCAATCATATGCTCTAGGTTTTTCAAAGAGAAATAGGATGTTTAATAAATAAGTTTGACAAGAAGAAAGATTATGCGAAAGAACATTGTTGCTGGCAACTGGAAGATGAATACCACTGTTGCCGAAGGAGTAGAGCTCGCAAAGGATGTGCGTGCTTCTATTGAGGGGAAAGAACTGAAGTGCGACGTTATCCTCGGAGTACCATTTACGCACTTAACAGAGGTTGTTAGGGCTGTAGAGGGAAGTGCTATCAAAGTAGCTGCAGAGAACTGTGCTGCCGAAGCAAAAGGAGCGTACACAGGCGAGGTATCTGCAGAGATGGTGGCATCCACTGGCGCTACATATGTAATTCTTGGCCATAGCGAGCGCCGTAGTTACTACCACGAGACTTCTGAGATACTAAAGAAAAAGGTTGCACTAGCACTAGCCAACAATCTTCAGCCTATATTCTGTATCGGTGAGGTGCTAGAGGAGCGTGAGGCAGGTAAGCACTTCGAGGTTGTAGAGACCCAGGTAAAGGAAGCGTTATTTGACCTCTCTGAGGCAGACTTCCGTAAGATTGTACTAGCCTATGAGCCTGTATGGGCAATCGGTACTGGTAAGACAGCTACCAGCGATCAAGCTCAGGAAATCCACGCTCATATTCGCAGCGTGATTGAGAGCAAGTATGGCAAGGATGTAGCCGACGATACTACTATACTTTATGGCGGTAGTGCCAATGGCGGAAATGCTAAGGAGCTATTTGGAAAAACCGACGTCGATGGTGGTCTTATTGGTGGTGCTTCTCTTGCTGCTGATAAGTTCCTCCCAGTTATCGAGGGCTTCTAATCCCAATAGTTAGGAAAGAGTTACAGAGAAGTCTCAATCGCAAATTATTGCGGTTGAGACTTCTCTGTATACCCTTTTACCAAACGACTCCCACCAATATTCGATTCACTACTTCACGGCTCTTTAAGTCTGTAAAATAGATATTGCTCCAATAGATAAGGTTTATCCCCCACTCCTATGTTCTGAAAAAAAAGGACGTGGGTTTTCAGAGAAAAGGTCGACAGTTTCCTTCAAAATGCACGTGGGTTTCTATAGCATCTTCGGACGATAGCTTTTAGTCCATGTTTGGGATATGGTGATCTTGGTTCGTATTTCTAAACTGCTGAGAATGCTAATACCCACTAGCTTGATATGAAAATAGAGGTGACCTAGTTGTTACTAAGTCACCTCTATTATTTTATAGCTCAAGCTATTATGAGCGAGCTTGCTCTACGATAGCCTTGAAGGCCTCAGGATGATTCATTGCTAGGTCAGCAAGTACCTTGCGATTGATATCAATTCCCTTGTCTTTGAGCATTCCCATGAACTTGGAGTAGGATAGACCTTCCTCACGAACTGCAGCATTGATACGCTGAATCCATAGAGAGCGGAAACTACGCTTCTTGGCCTTACGGTCACGATAAGCATACTGCAGACCCTTCTCCCAAGTGTTCTTGGCTACCGTCCAAACGTTCTTACGTGCACCGTAATAGCCACGGGTCTTCTTTAGAATCTTCTTTCTCTTCGCTCTTGAAGCGACGTGATTTACTGATCTTGGCATTGTTCTAAAACTCTTTTGGGCGTGAGCGGCTTTGCTGTTAGGCTCGGCTCTTTGCTTTAGGCATACACACCCTGTTAAATAAATCTCTTACCTTGCTCTTTAGAATACATTCTCAACCAATTCCGAGCAGCTTCTTTACCTCACGCATATCAGTCTTGTGTACAAGTCCTGAGTTGGTTAGGTTTCTCTTCTGCTTCTTGGTCTTCTTAGTCAAGATATGACTCTTGAAAGCATGCTTGCGCTTGATTTTACCTGATCCGGTGAGAGTAAATCTCTTCTTAGCACCGGGATTAGTCTTCATCTTAGGCATTCCAGTCAATTATTAATTAGTTATCAAATACTTGGCCTTACTTATCCTCGTCATTGCCTTCCGGCTTTGATTGTGGCTTCGTCTCAGCCTTATTCTCCTTCTTCTTGCTACTCTGCTTCTTAGGAGAGAACATCATAATCATCCTCTTTCCCTCTAGCTTTGGCATTTGATCTACTTTAGCATAGTCCTCAAGATCTTGTGCAAAACGCAGAAGCAACAACTCCCCTTGATCTTTAAAGACAATCGAACGACCGCGGAAGAATACGAAAGCCTTCACCTTATTCCCCTCCTCGAGGAATCCCTTAGCATGACGGAGCTTAAACTCGTAGTCGTGGTCATCTGTCTGAGGTCCAAAACGTACCTCTTTTACAGTTACCTTTGCCTGCTTTGCCTTTTGCTCCTTAGCTTTCTTCTTCTGCTGGTACAGATACTTCTGATAGTCTAAGATCTTGCAGACTGGAGGCTCAGCATTTGGCGAAATCTCCACCAAGTCCAGCTCTAGCTCATCTGCTAAACGGCGAGCCTCTTGGATCGAATAGATTCCCTGCTCCACATTATCGCCAACAAGTCTCACTTCACGAGCGCGAATACGCTCATTGATTCTATCTTGTGGTTCAGTGGCTGTGTTATTTCCTTTCGAATTACGTCTGTTTATATTCCCCATTCAGTCTGTATCTAATTCTATCAGTCGTTATATGCCAGTAGTTGTATCGTTATTCTTACTTCGTCTCCTCGCTCGTCTCCTGTTCGTAGCGCCAAGCATTTACCTGCTCATCTACCTCTTTCAGCAAACGGTCTGCAAAGGTACCAATTTTTTCTGAACCTTGGTCGCCTTGTCCCTGAATTCTAACAGATACTGTACCTTCCTCGGCCTCTTTCTCACCTACGATAAGGAGGTAAGGAACACGCTTCAACTCGTTATCACGAATCTTACGCCCTATCTTTTCAGCTCTGTCATCTACAAATGCGCGGATATCACGGCGAGCCAATTCCTTGAGTACGCTATAAGCATAGTCATTGAAACGATCAGAGATTGGCAATATTGCCACCTGGTCGGGGGTGAGCCACAATGGGAACTTCCCTCCAGTATGCTCTATTAGCACTGCCACGAAGCGCTCCATCGAACCAAATGGAGCACGGTGAATCATCACTGGGCGGTGCTTCTGATTGTCCTCACCAGTATACTCCAGCTCAAATCGCTCTGGTAGATTGTAATCCACTTGGATAGTACCCAGCTGCCAGCGACGACCGAGAGCATCCTTAACCATAAAGTCAAGTTTAGGACCATAGAAAGCAGCTTCGCCTAGCTCTACACGGGTCTTGAGTCCTGTCTCTTCGCATGCCTCAATAATAGCCCGCTCAGCCCGCTCCCAGTTCTCATCCGAACCGATATACTTCGACTTATTCTCAGGGTCACGGAGTGATATCTGTGCCTCGTAATCTGTAAAGTTGAGCGCCTTAAAGATAATGAAGATAATATCCATCACCTTGATAAATTCCTCCTTTATCTGGTCGGGGCGACAGAATAAGTGCGCATCATCCTGAGTAAAGCCACGCACACGTGTGAGCCCATGAAGCTCTCCACTCTGCTCATAGCGATAGACCGTCCCGAATTCTGCTAGACGAACAGGCAAATCACGGTAGCTTCTAGGCTTAGTCTTGTAAATCTCACAGTGATGAGGGCAGTTCATAGGCTTCAGCATAAACTCCTCTCCCTCTTGTGGAGTGAGAATTGTACGGAATGCATCATCCTTGTACTTAGCGTAGTGTCCTGACGTCTTGTATAGATTGACATTACCGATATGTGGGGTAATCACCTGCTCATAGCCATATTGCTTCTGTATCTTCTTGAGATAGTCCTCCAGTTGGCTACGTAGCTGAGTACCACGAGGTAGCCACAATGGCAAACCAAGACCTACATTCTGTGAAAATGCAAATAGCTCTAGCTCTTTACCTATCTTACGGTGGTCACGCTGTTTAGCTTGCTCCAATAGATCAAGATACTCATCGAGCATCTTTTTCTTTGGGAAAGTGATACCATATATACGCGTTAGCTGCGGACGAGTAACATCGCCCCTCCAATATGCGCCAGCCACGCTAAGTAGCTTAATAGCTTTGATATTCTCCGTACTTGGCAAGTGAGGACCACGGCAAAGGTCTGTAAAGTTACCCTGAGTATAAGTGGTAATCGTACCATCCTCAAGGTCCTTAATCAATTCAACCTTATAGTTATCACCCTTCTGCTCCCAATAGTTCAGAGCCTCCTCCTTACTAATGCTCTTGCGGACTAAGTGCTCCTTACGAGCCACTAGCTCCTGCATCTTCTTCTCAATCGCTGGAAGGTCAGACTCCTTAATCTGTACCCCTTCGCCTGGATCTACGTCATAGTAAAAACCATTCTCGATGGCAGGACCAATACCGAACCTGATACCTGGATAAAGCTCTTGTAGTGCTTCCGCCATTAGGTGGGCACTTGTATGCCAAAAGGCATGCTTTGCCTCTTCATCCTCCCACTTATGGAGTTTCAGAGTCGCATCACCATCTATAGGACGCATTAAGTCTACCACACTACCATTCACAGTAGCTGCAAGCACCTCCTTCGCCAAGCGAGGACTAATGCTCTCTGCCACCTGCATAGCAGTTACGCCACGCTCATACTGCTTCTCTGAGCCATCAGGAAGCGTAATCGTAATCATATCTATACTCATATATAATATATGTCTTTTCTATAACTCTACAAAGATAATACAAATATCCCAATTCTCAGAGCTATAGCCGCGTAATAATGGGGCTACAGAAGCCAAACTATTAAGAAAGTCCCCTTCGGAGAGAATGACTTTCCAAAGAGGACTTTATGATAATACAAGTATGGTTGTATCAGCTTAGAAGTTCAAGTTGTTCTCTACCTCTGCTGCCAACTCCTCATCAATAAGTACACGACCGCAATACTCACAAGCGATAATCTTCTTGTGGCTACGCACATCGATAACCCTCTGTGGTGGGATAAGATTGAAACAGCCTGAGCATGCGTTACGTTCTATAGGAGCAACCGCAAGACCATTGTGGGTGGACTTTCTAGTACGCTTAAAAGCAGTAAGCAAACGAGGGTCAATTACCTCCTCTAGCTCTTTAGCTTTCATACGGAGCTTCTCCTCTTCCGACTTGGTATCAGCAATGATATCGTCTAGCTCCTTTTTCTTGCTATCATGGATACTCTGCACCTCTGCAGTCTCCGCCTTGAGAGCTTCGATATCCTCTGCTACGTATTTCGAATCCTCCTTATACTCGCGAATAGCCTTTTCATACTTTAGCACATCGAGGTCTAGGTTTTCCAACTCCTTAGAGATGGCCTCAAACTCCTTATCATTTCGTATGTTTTCGAGGTGCTTCTTGTACTTCTCAATCATCCCATTTGCAGTACGAATATTCTCATTCGCCTGATCCTCATTACGCTTATTGCGAGCAATCTGCTCCTCGAAGCGCTCCATACGAGTCTTCTTACCCTCAATCTCATCTGCCAATTCCTGCACCTCGAGCGGCAATTCGCCTCTCATCGTACGGATTCGGTCAATCTCTGAGGAGACCACCTGCAACTGGTAGAGGGCTGTGAGGCGCTCCTCTACGGATATTTCCTTTGGATTCTCTTCTTTCTTCTTCGCCATAGCTTTTATCCACGTTATTCAGACGTAATGCACTGGGTTGGCACACGTCTTCGCATTATAGATTGCAAAGTTACCTCTTTTTTCAGACATAATACTAATGAGTATATCCTTAGTCAATAATTCTGACTCGAAGTGCCCAATAGTCATCAGGGTAACCAGTCCTTCAGCATCATAGTAGTCGTTGTATTTTGCTTCTCCTGTGATAAACACGTCAGCACCAGATTGTGCAGCTTTCTTCATTAAAAAGTTCCCACTTCCACCACAATAAGCAATCCTTCGCACTCGCTCTTTGAGCACCTGGCTATGGGCTACATGGGTAATCGGCTGAAAGCGCTTCATAAGGAAGATTAACTCTCCTATTGTCACTGGATAGGGCAAATTCCCTATCACCCCGCTTCCTATCTCAGGGTTATTTTGCTGTGGTTCGAGTATCTGAATATCAGTAAGACCCATTTGATGTGCCCAATATACATTGACGCCCTCATCGTCATTGTCCAAGCTAGTATGGGAGGCATAAACTACAATATCGTGTTTGATAGCCATCATCAGACACTTATTGATGTAATAGTCTGGTGTGATAGACTTCGTAGCCCTGAATAGTGCTGGGTGGTGGGTTACAATAAGATTACACCCCATCTTAATTGCTTCATCTATAACCGCCTCTGTGGTATCTATAGCCACAAGTACACCAGATATCTCTTGCGAAGTATCACCGCATTGTATCCCACTATTGTCAAAGTCCTCTTGTTGGTCCAGAGGCACACGCTCTTCTAAGTAGTCAAGTAGTTCTCGTATTTTCATCAGTTTATCTTCCTATTATTAAGTTCTTCAGCATACGCTCTAGCATTCTTCATGTGCTCGCTATAAGTCTCAGCAAATGCATGGTAGCCACTAAAGTCTGCCTTAGCACACATATATATATAATGGTGCTCCTCTGCATTGAGTACACCATCAATGGCTTCCGCCGATGGTATACGGATAGGTCCTTTGGGTAGCCCTACCACCTGATACGTATTGTACGGACTATCTACTCTTAGGTGTTCTTGGCGAATACGACGCAGACCGAAGTCTTTGAGCGCGAACTTGACTGTCGGATCGGCTTGCAACCTCATCCCCATTCGTAGCCTATTAAGGTACAGACCAGCAATCATCGGATATTCATCCACCTTAGAACTCTCTTCCTGCACTATAGCAGCAAGATTAATAACCTCATAGGGAGTGAGCCCTATCGCTTCCGCCTTAGATCTTCGGTCTGAGCTCCAAAACGCCTTACTCTCCTCTGCCATTCGCTTCACTAGTTTCTCCGGAGTGATGTCCCAATAGATCTCATAAGTATTGGGGTGCAAGTAGTAGACAAGCGTAGTGTCTGGTATCCCTAGTGAATGCACCAATGCGCTATCATTCATAGCTCGAGCGATAGATAGACTATCTGCCAAAAGGAGCTTATCCATCCGTGCATATATTTGCTCCGGAAGACGGGAAGAATTGAAGTAGAAATTGATAGGTGTCTGCATTCCATACACGAGTCTATTATATAGAGCGCGGACAGTCATATTAGGTTCAATAGTGTATGCACCTACTATTGGCTGACCCTTAGCCCTATGCTTCAGTTGCCACTTAAGATCCCAGAGGAGGGGAGCTTCAGTGCGTTCCGATATGGAGTCGCAAACCATTCCCCAGTCCATACCAGGGTACACGTATAACCTTGCAGGTAGCTCTCCTCCAATATTAAAGCCCGATTTGTAAGCAAACCTATAACCCAAATAAAAGATGGCAGCACCACTTACGAGAAGTAGTGCCACCATAGTCCAAAGGGTTATCTTTATTCCCTTTTTCATCCGAATACTTTTACAATTTCAAGAAACCGAACATTCCCCCACCACTTTTCTTGGTGTCCTCTTCCTCCTTTTTCCCTGCTGCGGCCTCCTCAATGCTTGCCTTGGTCTTCAGTAAATGGGTATTCTGAGGCTCCACTTCTAAGCCTTGGTTCGCAGCATCAAGGGCGCGCTCATAGTCCTTAATCCTCAGATAGCTCTGTGCAGCCTTGTTGAGGTAGAAGACATACTGAGCTAGGTCTCCATTGCTTCCACTCTCAGTGATGATATCCTCTACAACATCGATATGCTTGTCATAATCACCAAGAGCAAAGTAAATATTCTCAAGGCTAAACTTCGTACTAGACTTATCCGGCAATTCATTCTTATGCTTCTCGATAAATTCTAGTCCTCTCTTCTTGATTAGCTCCTTTTGTTCTTCATCCCGCTCCTGGGCATGCAGAGAAATGAATACTTGGGCTATTTCCTTGATGCAATTTACCTTGCGCACTCCCTTCTCTAGGCATTCATTGTAGAGCTTGAGCGCCTTTGCATAATCTCTCTGCTCTAGAGCTCTTCGAGCCTGCGAATAGAGCGCATCGTACTGAGACGATTCTATGATACCATTCTCCTCCAAGAGGTCATTGAGCGTATCGAGCATCTTTTGACCACTTCCCCCATTTGGGAAAGCATCCGTAATATTTTGAAGTACTAGCTTGGCACGCAAGAAGTCATCCTCCGATACCAATTCCATAGCAATCTCTATTACTCGCTCAATCGTTTGAGAGAGAAGGATGCACTTTGCTGTAGCCCCCTTGTGATTGCGTCCACGCTGATAAACGACCTGAATACCCTCACCCGACTCATTTTTGAGCTCAGGATCGACAATATCACCTCTATTGTAGAAATAGCGCTCCCCTGTCTGCATATCGTCTATAAATCCAAATTGATAGGTCGGCTTAAGCTCCACGATAGCACCAATTGCTGGCACTACAGACTGAAGATCATCTTCCGAGAGCTTAATCTCCTCGAAGGCTTGCTTCATGGCGTCCTTAATCTGATGCGACTTCTTACGCTCCTCCTCCATCCTTTTCCATGAATTAGCAAGAGCGGGATCACGCTGAGTCAGAAACTCCAGTGGAATCCTATCACCTGGCTTGTATTGCTTAAACTTTGGCTTTTCTGGGCGCTCTTGCTTGGCATTTTTAACCGAGTAATCTTGGTATCGTGACTGTGGATTGAAACTTCTATTAGTCCAAGCGTCACTGCTCTTACTACCTGCACGAAACTCAGGATTACGATCGTTATAATTAAGGTTTTTACCGGGTTTGCGTACAGACTCTTTAGAGAAACTATCAATAGCATCCTCCTTAACGCCAATAATATTACCATCCTCCGTTTCGATAACAATAAACGCATCGTTGATACTGAGGATACGTCCGCCCACTTCTTGCCCCTTTTGGGAGATATAAATGGTGTCTCCCTCACCAAATACTGTTTTAATAAACTCAATCATAATTACATTGCTCTTCAAAGAGATTTTCCACTACTTATATAAGTACCTCTAAGCATTATAGGGGAATAGCCCCGCACACAATACTTTAGGTTACAAATATAATCATTTGCACTAAAATAACCTCTCGCAGGGAGTTAAACCTAGTTAATTCTATGGCTTAAAAGTTTTCAGCACCTATGAATTGGGGAAGTTGCTTCAGCAGAAATAAGTTAAATAGTAGCCACTTGAGAAAAGAACAGTCCCGCTCTCCCTCATTTTCCCTCTGGTATTCAAAGAGAGTCTCTCTGGCGAGGGACTAGAGTTTTTCCCGAGAGAGACTAGAGTCTCTCCCCTGAGGGACTGGAGTCTCTCCCGCGAGGGACTGAGGCGAATAACGCTCCTAATGAATAGGAGCACATACACCACTTGACTTGAGAAGGGCTACTATGGAGTGGTAACAAGGTAGTTCTTGAGTAGTGCGAGTAAATATACTAGGAGCTCTCCAAGATGAGGCCAATTCTTATCTTAGAACGTAGTATACTTTATCCGACATTCCAGATATAAAGGAAAAATGGCTATATTTACAATCTGAACAACAAAACGAATATCGATGAGACAGAGAAGGACAAATAAACAGTTGCAAGAAGAGATTTTCGCAGCACTTCGCAGAGTATCCAAACGGACGGGTCTATCGGCCGTTACTCTAGCCCAAGTTGCGACAGAGGCTCGTATGGATCTGAAGGTTATCAAAAGAAGGTATCCTACTGAAAGCGACCTACTCGAAGCCTATGCTGCACAAATCGATAGCACAGTATCAGACTTCTTTAGAGAAACCTCGCTGATGAGCAAGGTGGAGCGGTATAGGACTATTTTTCAAGACTATATTCATTGGATTACGACCAATGAAGATCTCCAAAACTTGCTTATATGGGAGATTGCCGATACTACGGATAAGGGATTTCAAAGTAGTCAAAAACGTGATAGTCATATAGTGAGCCTATTGGAGGAGGACTTTGCTCCTCAGGCCAAGGGGGCTCGTAGAGAGCACCTTAGATATAAGATTATCCTATATCTAGCGGGTATCACTTATCTCTCTATGTACCGAGAGGGGCAGAATTTTATGGGTATCGATCATAGGAGTAAAGAGTCGCTTGAGGAAATTGACCTTATCCTTACCAGACTTCTAGAGGCATACTTCGACGGTATATCATGAGTATTAATCTGGCTCCCCTTGCCGAAAGGATGCGTCCTAAGTCGCTCTCTGAGTACTCGGGGCAGGAGCACTTGGTGGCTCCAGGTGCCCCACTCTATGAAATGATAGAGAGCGGATTACTGAGGAGTTTCATTCTTTGGGGACCTCCTGGAGTGGGCAAGACAACTCTTGCCCATATCATTAGCCAGCAGATGGGGCTACCCTTTTTCACTCTGAGCGCTGTATCAGCGGGTGTGAAGGAGGTAAGAGAGGTAATTCAGAAAGCCGAGGAGAGGCGAAAAGGACTCTTTAGTGGCGGTGGTACTCCGATACTTTTTATCGATGAGATCCACCGATTCAATAAGGCGCAGCAAGACTCCCTTCTCCAAGCAGTGGAGCAAGGGAGCATTACGCTGATTGGCGCCACCACTGAAAACCCATCTTTTGAGGTTATCCGACCGCTCCTATCTCGCTGTAGAGTATTTGTACTGAAGTCTCTCGATGCCAAGGCACTACTAGCACTTACCGAAAGGGTCATTAGAGAGGATGAAGTACTTCAGGAGTACCACTTTGAACTCCGAGAGACTGATGCGCTTTTCGCAGCTTCAGGAGGAGATGCTCGCAAACTTCTCAATATTATAGAGCTGCTCATCACTACACCTGAGGTGCAGAAGAGCAAGCAAGTGATTGTGACAAATGAAATGGTAGCTCATCACTTGCAACACAATCCCGCTGTGTACGACAAAGGGGGTGAGATGCACTACGACATTATTTCGGCATACATCAAAAGCGTAAGGGGAAGTGATCCCGATGCCGCTATATACTGGTTGGCTCGGATGATTGAGGGCGGAGAGGAACCTCGCTTCATAGCTCGAAGGCTATTGATACTCGCAGCGGAGGACATAGGGCTTGCCAACCCCAATGCCCTCCTTATAGCACAAAGCGCATTTGACGCAGTGGATAAGGTGGGATGGCCTGAGGGGAGGATTCCTCTGGCAGAGGCGACGATATACCTTGCCTGTAGCCCGAAGAGTAATTCGGCTTACCTCGCAATCAATAGTGCACTTGCCTATGTGCGGAATAATCCCCCACACCCTGTGCCGATGCACTTGAGGAATGCGCCTACAGAGTTGATGGACGAACTTGGATACGGCAAAGGATATATCTATCCTCATGATTATCCAGGGCATTACGCGCCACAACAGTATATGCCGGAGGAACTTAGAGGCGAGCATTTTTGGAACCCCGCTGACAATGCCCATGAGACGAAGTTGGCACAGAACAAAAACACGTATAGATAAGATATGAAGATTGAGCAAGGATTTGAGCTAAAGGCGCTCAATACATTTGCAATGGCTTGCAAAGCGAGTTATTATATAGAGGTAGAGACCAAAGAAGACGCACTCAAGCTCTCTCGTGATGAGTACTTCCGAACGCTACCTATGATGATTAAGGGTGGTGGTAGCAATCTCCTATTTGTGGGAGACTTTCGCGGAGCCGTACTCCACTATTCGGGTCAGAGCATGATAGTAGTGGAGGAGGATAGCACCTCAGTACTCTACAGAATAGAAGCTGGAAAGAACTGGCACGAACTCGTCATGGAGTGTGCAGAGAATGGGCTTTGGGGAATAGAAAACCTAGCGCTTATCCCTGGAGAAGTAGGAGCTTCGGCGGTGCAAAATATTGGAGCATACGGAGCGGAGGCTAGTCAGGTGATTGAGCAGGTACACTCTATTAATCTGGAGACAGGCGAAGAGCACACTTGGAGCAATGCTGATTGCCACTACGCATATAGGTACTCTATATTTAAGGAGAAGGCACAGCAGTTTCATCTTATCTATGCAGTCGATATTCGACTCTCCAAGGTGGCTAAGCCTAATCTCGACTACTCAGGTCTCCAAAGCCTATCGAGTGAGACTAATTTGACGCCCCTAATGGTCGCCAATAAGGTTATTGAGGTAAGGGAGAGTAAGCTCCCCGACCCACAAGAGCTGCCCAATGGGGGTAGCTTCTTTATGAATCCGATAGTGAATCGACAGACTTTCACTCATCTACTGCTAGACAACCCAAGCATGCCGCACTATATCATATCAGAGCAGGAATATAAAATTCCAGCGGCCTGGCTCATAGAGCAGTGTGGACTGAAGGGATACCGGGAAGGGAATGTAGGGACTTACCCAAAGCAACCTCTAGTAATTGTCAATTATGGAGGTGCCTATAGCCATGAGGTAGTCGACTTTGCGGAGATGATTATCCGCACTGTAAGGGAGAAGTTCGGTATTGAACTGCACCCTGAGGTACGATTTGTAAAGAGTGGCACTCAGGGGAGTCTTAGATAGATATAGCGGTATGAGCAAACTGATGTTTCTTGGTACTGGCACGAGTACTGGCATACCTGAGATAGGATGCTCCTGCGATACCTGTAGGTCTACTGACCCTCGCGATAAAAGATTTAGAGCTTCGGCGCTCGTACAATTTGGCGGAGAGGATATTCTTATCGACTGTGGTCCTGATGTGCGTAGCCAATTACTCGCTGCGGATTGCCAAAATCTTGATCGCATACTACTCACACATGAGCACTATGATCATACGGGCGGAATCGATGATATGCGCCCTTTATTCCGAGACAAACCCGAGGTGCCTGTATATGCTGAGCCGAATGTGATTAAGGCAATACAGCTACGGCTTCCGTATGCTTTTGTAGAAAAGCCCTACCCTGGTGTGCCACATATCGTTAACCATGAGATAGATGTAAATAAGGAGATTCCGCTCAAAGATAGTCGATGTGTAGAACCCTTCCGAGTGATGCACGGCAGGTTGCCCATTGTGGGTTACAAGTTTGGTGACCTTGCCTATATCACAGACTGTAAGACGCTCCCAGAGGAGACGATAGAAAAGATTACAGAAGTGAAAGTCCTCGTGATTAATGCCCTCCGCTTGTATGAGCACATGGCTCATCTTTCTCTTTCCGAGGCACTCGATTTGATAAAGGTAATCCAGCCCGAAAGAGCATATCTTACGCATTTTGCTCATACCTTCGGGAAACATACTACGCTACAAGGCTACTGTCCGGCAGGGGTATTTCCTGCCTACGACGGACTAGTGGTTGATTTCTAGTATATGCTTACGGAGCAAATCACAGAGATAGCTGAAGGGCTTGGAATAGATGCTATTGGCTTTGTGCCTATACAAAAAGTCGACTCTGATGCCTTGGCACAGTACGACTCTTGGTTGGCAAGCGGGAAGCAAGCCGGTATGGAATACCTTGAGAAGTACAAGGAGCAGCGTGAAGACCCGCAGCTCCTACTCCCCGAGGCGAAGAGCGTGATTGTAATCGCTGTGAGCTATTATCCCGCTGAGCTACAACCTAGCGATGCTCCTCAGATTGCTAAGTACGCTCTCGGGCGTGACTACCACAAGGTGATTAAGCAATTGCTCCTTACTCTTGCAAGGTGTATAGAAACAGAGGTAGCCGCACACAGGTATCGTCCTTTAGTGGATACAGCTCCTTTTATGGAGCGCTACTGGGCTAAGAGATCTGGTATAGGTTTTGTGGGGAAGAATAGTAACCTCATTGTGCCTCGTGTGGGGAGTTTTGTCTTTCTTGGCGAACTTCTGACTTCGCTCGAGCTATCTAGCGAACTCGTTTGTGCCAAAAGCTGCGGTAGCTGTCGCAGGTGTATCGAGTCTTGCCCTACAGGAGCACTCTCAGAAGATGGGCTGGATGCTCGGCGCTGTATCAATTACCTTACTATTGAGCACAGGGGCGACATTCCTCAAGATCTATCAAGGAGATTCGGCAAACGGCTCTATGGCTGCGACACTTGCCAAGATGTATGTCCGCACAATAGAGCGCCACGCCCCACAAGACACTTTCCATCTTCTCCACAACTACTTAAGCTCAAATGGGAGGATGTAAGAGAGCTAGATGAAATACGGTATGCCCAAATATTCTATGGCTCGGCTACTACGCGGGCGAAGCTAGAGGGGATGCAACGAAACGCAATGATCTACACAATTAATAATAAGCAATCATGAAAAAGGTACTTACACTACTCGTAGCCTTACTCCTATTTTCGTGCTCTGAAGGGAGCAAAAAGGTAGAGCTACGACTTACTGATTATGGCGCTGTAGTCGATGATGCTACGCACGACAATGCCACAGCACTGCTAGATCTTCTGGAGGACGCCCATAAAGCGTCGGCAGAGGGCAAAGAGGTAGTCATCTATCTCCCCAAGGGCAATCTCCACATCTATCAGGAGCATCTTCCTCTTCATCAGCTGTATATCTCCAATCACGACCACGTGGTTCAGCGCCCAGTAGCGATGATGCTAGAGGGGTTGAATAACGTTAGCATACAGGGTGAGGAGACCCACTTGGAGTTCCACGGTCGTCTTATCCCTATTGTCCTGAAGGAAAGCAACAATATCCATTTAGAGGGCTTCTCTATCGACTTCCCACGTCCAGCAATGAGCCAAATAGAGGTTTTAGAGGTAGATAAAGAGCACAACGATGCCAAAGTAAAAGTGCTTGGCGAGACCGAGTATCGCATCGAGGGTAATCAGTTTGTACTCATAGGTGAGACCTACGAACAACCTCTATTCACTATGCTGGCGTTTGATAAAGACGGTCACATGAAATGGAATAGATCCGACCCTGCCTTCAACCCTGAAGCGATAGAGGAGACAGGAGACCACCAACTTCAGCTGCGCAACTGGGACGAAGCACAGTACCTAGAAGTTGGCGATAGGTATGCTCTACGCTCCTACTATCGCCCTACTCCAAGTATCGTGATTATGGATTCTAAGACTATTGAAGTCAAGAATGTCTCTGTACACTTTGCTGAGGGGATGGGGCTTGTAGCGCAGAATAGCACTGACCTAACTTTAGATGGTTTCCACGTAGCCCTATCGGATGGTAGTGAAAGAGTCTTTACTACTGTAGCCGATGCGACACATTTCTCAGGGTGCCGTGGCAAAATCATTTCTACCGATGGGCTCTATGAAAACATGGCAGATGATGCTATCAATGTACATGGTACCTATCTTAGGGTAGATAGTATTAATGGCAATGAACTCATTGGTACCTTTGCCCATGGTCAAAGTTTCGGTTTCAGATGGTATGAAGTGGGAGATAGCCTTAGGCTTATCTCTCGAGAGACCCTGTTGCCTATAGCTACTTACTTACCTACAAAGGTAGAAGTGCTCTCTACTACTCAGATAAAGATGACTTTTTCCGAACCACTTCCACAGACCTCCAAGGCGCTTGCGGTAGAAAACCTCACGGCTCATCCTGAAGTACTATTTTCGAAGAGTACAGTTCGAAACAACCGTGCACGAGGCGCCCTATTCTCAACTCCAAAGCGTGTAGAGTGCACCGATAATACCTTCGACCATACCCACGGCAGTGCAATCCTACTTACAGGAGATGCCAATGGTTGGTACGAGAGCGGACCTTGCGAAGAGGTAGTCATTACGGGTAATCACTTTATCAATGCCCTCACTAGCCTATACCAGTTTACTGATGGTATCATATCTATCTCTCCTCAGATGCCTCAGATGGTAGAGGGCGAGTACTTCCATGGTCGAGTAGTAGTAGAGAACAATGTCTTTGACAACTTCCCTACCCCTATCTTCTATGCCAAGTCACTACGGGAACTTGTATTCAAGAACAACACAATCAATATCAATAAAGATTACACATCCCTCTTTGAAGATCCCAATGCTCGACTCTATAATGTCGGCACCTACATCAGTGACGACCCCAATACACCTCTTACAGACTGCAAAGACACTACAGTATCGCTATTTTAAGAGGAACTACGCTAAGGTGTAAAAGTATTAAGGGTGAGCTAAACATAAGTTCAGCACACCCTTAATATTTATAGTCTAACTAGGTGATTACTCCTCAGTAGTCTCCTCCTTCTTAGGATTGAGGATATCGTGAAGCTCATTCACAGTTACCTGCTTAGTCTCTAGCTTTACCTTATCCTGCATAGCCTTACCCACCTTCTGCTCTAAGATATTCATCTCTACAGAGTAAGCGAAGTTGCTATCCTCTAGTTGCTTATTGGCATAGTTAGCTACGATCTCATGGTCAGGATTAGTCCAGCCCATCTGAGCGAATTGGTTACGAACCATCTCGTATGCGAAGCCACGTACATCCTCCTCAGATACCTCGAGCTTCTCCTCATTGGCTAGATGACGAACGTATAGTTCACGCTTTAGGCTCTTGATAAGTGCTTCCTTATTAAGGTTCTTCAGACCCTCTTCGTCATCGTTGCGTTTTAGATTGTCGCTGTACCACTCGATGATTAAGTCGTCAGCAAGCTCTAGCTTTGAAGCCTTCTCATCCTTAGCGAAGTCTAGGAAGTCTGAGGTAAACTTATAGTCCGCATTGCCCTGCTCTGCAGCCTCCATATACTCACGAATCTTTGCCTTAGCCTCATCCTCGTTCGTTACCTTACCCTCACCAAATACGCTGTCGAAGAACTCCTGATCCAGTTCTGCTGGCACCATGTGACGAATAGTCTCAATCTGGAAGCTAAACTCCTTATCCTTAAGGCTCTCAACTTCCTCTTTCTCAATACCAATAAGAGAACTAAGCTCTGCCTCATTGCCATTGAACGCCTTGTATGGGTTGAATACCACTACAGAGCCCTTACCTGCATCCTTAAACTTAGCCTTCTCTTCCTCATCCTTCATAAAGTCAGGATAGATGGTAACATTCTCACGTACGATGCCATCCTCCTTACGGGTATCACCATCGAGCTCTGCAATATCACCACCAACGACTGCATTCTCTACAACTTGGTCGGTCTCCTGCATGCGTGAGCTACCCTGCTGCATATCTTCGAGCTGCTTTGCCACCTCCTCCTCGGTTACAGTCACCTCATATTTTGTGAAGGTCTTTCCGCTAAAGTCTGTATCATACTCTGCTGGATGAAGGGCGAGCTTGAAGAAGAGGGTCATATCCTCCTTTGTCATCTCTACACCATTGTTCTCCTCTGGAATAGCCCAGCCGATAACCTTATATTCCTTCTCCTTGATAAACTCATCTACGAGCTTGCCTACCATACGATTGATTACCTCATAGCGAACACCCTCACCATACATCTTCTCAATCATACCTACAGGAGCCTTGCCCTCCCTAAAGCCTTTCACCTTAGCACTACGAGCTACATGCTTCAGCTCCTTCTTGTGCTCATCCTGGTAATCGATCTTTGCTACATCTACTTGGAGACGTACAAAACCCTCCTTCTGCTCAACTATTGAGATATTCATTTCTCTAAATCTTAATACTATAGTAGTTATTACTTATTTCCAAAGAATTATCGGCAAATATACCTCTTTTCCACCACATAAGACAATAGAGGCGCACCCAAATAGCCTTGGGTACGCCTTCTAAGTGCCTTTATCAAGATAATGCCAGATTAGCGATTTGCGTAGCGCTTAGCCACCTCATCCCAATTGGTGATATCCCAAATCTTACCGAGGTGCTCAGCACGACGATTCTCAAAATCTACATAATAAGCATGCTCCCATACATCTGCACCGAATAGAGGTGTAAGACCATCAACGACAGGGTTACCTGCGTTGCTGTACTTATTGATAGAAAGGTTACCATCCTTATCGGTTGCTAACCATGCCCAGCCAGCACCGAATAGGGCAGTAGCATCTGCCTCGAACTGCTTCTTAAACTCTGCGAAGCTACCCCACTTAGCCTCGATAGCCTTTAGGAGGTCACCCGTTGGCTCACCACCCTTATTAGGTGCGAACTGTGTGAAGTAGAGGTTATGATTAAGGGTCTGACCAGCATTATTAAAGATGCCGCCCTCAGACTTCTTCACGATATCTACGAGCTCCATATTTGCAAACTCGGTACCCTCGATGAGCTTATTGAGGTTATTTACATAGGTCTGGAGGTGCTTACCATGGTGCAGACCAATAGTAGTTGCGCTGATTACTGGCTCCAAAGCATCAGGAGCATAAGGTAGTTTTACTAGTTCAAACTTCATATTCGCTTCTTTCTTATTAGTTGTTGTTACTTCTACGTCTTCTTTTTGCATCTCTGCCGTGTTGGTCTCTACCCTCTTAACATCAAAAGAGGAAAGCCCGATAAGTAGCGATGCTAGTGCTACAGTAATGTATCTTGTCTTCATTCAAAACATTCACGCATTATTGCGCTTCGGTTATATAACAACACATGACTCGAAAAGGTTTATTGAGAGAATAAAAAAGGCTCCACACTCTCTCAATTAATGGTGAGTGCGGAGCCTAAAATCTAGATTGCTCTCAGCTTACTTGTTAAGGTTGAGAGCGGCACCTGCCTTGAAACGAACTACCTTTCGAGCAGCAATCTTCATCTTCTTGCCAGTCTGAGGATTTACACCCTCGCGAGCAGCACGCTCTGAAACAGAGAAGGTACCAAAGCCTAGGATAGCAATCTTTTCGCCCTTCAACATCTCCTCACGAATAACCTCGATACCAGCATCAACGGCTTTCTTAGCGTCAACTTTAGTTAGTTCACCTTTTTCTGCAATAGCAGCAATAAATTCAGTCTTATTCATATTAAAACAAATTTAAAAATGGAAGTATATAAAATTATCATTTTTGTAATTCTTAGTAAAGTCATCTATCTCTATGGACAAAGCCCTCACTAATTCATGTCCAAATATAGTGTAATTATTCGTAAAACCAAGTAGATATGACTATTTTTAGATTTTTTACATATTAAATATTGACTTTACACCTATATAAAAGGGTATACAGCACTATTATTGATATCTCCTCAAGTTATGAGAGGTCAATGATTACGTGGATGGTAGTTCAGGATGTCATCTCTGAGCTTACTTCTATCAATATGTGTGTAAATTTCAGTTGTAGAAATATCGGCATGCCCTAGCATATCACGAATGGCTTGTAGGTTGGCTCCACCCTCCAAAAGATGTGTAGCGAAAGAGTGCCTAAAGGTATGCGGCGAGATTTCTTTCTCTAGGCCTATGCGTTCGGCCAGCTCCTTGATCACCATAAATACCATTTGCCGAGAAATGCCAGTGCGAATACGGTTAAGAAACACATGATGGGTGTATCCTGGCTTTGCCTCTACAGCGTGACGAATGGGCAAATAATCCATAATCCGCTCTACTGCACTTTCAGACATAGGCACCAATCGCTCTTTACTACCTTTACCTACCACTCGGATGTACTTCTCCTCCAAAAAGAGGGATGGAAATGTGAGGTCGCAAGCCTCTGATACCCTAAGCCCACAACTATACAGAAGCTCTATAAGCGCCGCATTTCTCACTCCATTGGACGTATCAAGGTCTATCGCACCGATAAGTTCATCCACCTCCTCCACCGTCAGTACTTCAGGCAGATGCTCCGATACTTTAGGGCCTTCGAGGGTCTCCGTAGGATTATCTTCTAGAATCTCCTCCAATTCTAGAAAACGGTAAAAGCTTTTCACCCCACTCACCGTTCGGCGAAGGCTCTTTTGCCTCAGTCCAAGATCGGAGAGATATGCCAAAAAACCTTCTAATTCCTCATACGTAAGCTCGAGATATGACTTCTCTCGCATCTCGGCATACTCAACCAAGTGCTGCACATCCCTACCATAGCTCACGATGCTATTCTCTGCTAAATTTCGTTCTAGCAGCAGGTAATCACGATAATCCTGCAGTAGCTCATCTATTTTTCTATCTTTCATACCCCAAAGTTACCACTTTCTAGAGCTATTCCATAGCTTGTCTAAGTAGTAGAGCCATAGCGCTTTGTGATAGTCTACTGAGTACACAAATTTATTCCTAGGAATAAATAAAACTTTCCCTAGAGATAAATATTTTTATTTGTACAGAAAAATAAATTTATTCCTAGGAATAAATTTTCTTACTTGCGCGAGCCACAATGAGTGCTCTACGGAGAAGATTTTGGGAGTATAGAACATGGTGGGAATGATACCTATTTGGTGGGGCGAGAAAAAAGGGTTAAGTTTGCCAATAGATTTATTTGAGTAACGACTGGAGCTGGATCCAGTGAAGGGGTGCCACTATTATAATTGTAGTGTGCTGAGAAGATACCCTTAGAACCTGATGCAGGTAATGCTGCCGTAGGAATAAGAGTTACGCGTTATTCTGGGTCTCCCAGGAGTTACGAGTTACGGCTACGCAGCATCTTTTGAAGGGATTCTGCGTAGCCGTAACTCGTAACTGTTATTATAGGCAAACACATGAAATACCTACCTACACTGACCATTGCGGGTTCAGATTGCTCAGGAGGAGCAGGCATACAGGCGGATATCAAGACGATGTCAGCACTAGGATGCTACGCTATGTCGGTGATTACCTCGATTACTGCCCAAAATACATGTGGGGTAAGGGCTGTACTACCGCTTCCTGTAGAGCTAGTGAGGTCTCAGCTAGAAGCTATCTTGGAGGATATTCCTCCATTAGCCATCAAGATAGGTATGCTCTATAATTCTGATATTATCCATTGTGTAGCAAGCTTACTTCAGGAGTGTGATATCCCTCTTGTGATAGACCCTGTAATGGTTGCCACCAGTGGTGACAGACTTATCGACAACACGGCCGTAGAGCTATTTACGAGGCAATTACTTCCACTCTCCACACTCATCACTCCTAATCTTCAGGAGGCCGAGGTACTCTCGAAAACCAAGATGACTTCTCAGCATGCTCTTGAGGAGGCTGGACAATGGTTCCTCTCTCACGGTGCGAGAGCGGTGCTCATCAAAGGAGGTCATACTTGGGAGAAAGAGGCTACCGACTATCTTTTCCATAATGACGGTTGCCAAACCTTTACCCATAGTAGGATTGAGAGTCCCAACACGCATGGCACCGGCTGCACCCTATCCTCTGCTATTACCGCATACCTTGCACAAGGGCAGACCCTTTCACAGGCTGTTGCCCTTGGGAAGTTATACCTCACTGAAGCGTTATTGTCGGGCAAAGACCTAAGTATAGGGCATGGACATGGTCCTGTAGATCATTTTTATAACCCTCAAAAGAGCATCAAACGATGAAGACACTACAGTTTATCACTCATCAGACAGAGAGACACAGTTATCTGGATGGCGCTTTACTCGCCCTCAAAGGTGGATGCAGGTGGATACAACTGCGCATGAAGGGGGCAACAAGAGAGCAAATCCTAAAGGAGGGGAGGCCGTTGCGTGAGCTTTGTGACGAGTACCAAGCAACCATGATTCTCGATGATCATGTAGAGCTAGTCAATGAGCTGGGTGCTGATGGAGTGCACTTGGGTCAAAAGGATATGCCCATAGCTGATGCTCGTGCCTTACTAGGAGAGAAGTATATCATTGGCGGTACGGCAAATACCCTAGCAGAGATTCGGAGGCATTATGAGCATGGAGCAAACTACGTAGGTTGTGGACCCTTCAGGTTTACCACTACGAAGGAGCAGCTTGCCCCTACCCTTGGCTTGGAGGGCTACCGCATGTTACTCAAAGAGATGAAGGAGGAGGGTATGGAGCTTCCTCTAGTAGCTATTGGAGGCATCACAAGGGAAGATATTCGTCCCCTTATTGAGCTAGGGGTTTCTGGGATTGCACTGAGTAGTACTGTGCTATGTGCAGCAGACCCAACTGAAGAAGTGAAGAAGATTCTAAATGAAATAAAGCAATTATGAAGCAGGACTTTAAGATTAAATACCCCAATTCGGAGAAGATTTACCTTGCTGGTAAGCTATTCCCCGAGATTAGGGTAGGCATGAGGAAAATCAACCAACTACCAACCGTAGCTAAAGATGGTACGAGGCGTGAAAATCCTTCGGTGATTGTATACGATACCAGTGGCGTCTATAGCGACCCAGAGGCAACTATCAATCTTGAGAAAGGATTACCTAAACTACGCCAGCCTTGGATAGACGGACGTGAGCACACTCAGCTTTACTATGCTAAGCAGGGGGTAATCACTCCTGAAATGGAGTATGTGGCTATCAGGGAGAACATGAACTGTGAGGAACTCGGCATAGAGACCTACATCACGCCTGAATATGTGTGCTCAGAAGTGGCAGCAGGTAGAGCTGTAATCCCAGCTAATCATAAGCACCCCGAGACTGAGCCCATGATTATCGGCACCAACTTCCTCGTGAAGATCAATACCAATATTGGCAACTCAGCTATGGGCTCTAGCATAGAGGAGGAGGTAGAGAAGGCAATCTGGAGCTGCAAGTGGGGTGGAGATACCGTAATGGATCTCTCTACGGGGAAAAATATCACAGAGACCCGTGAGTGGATTCTTAGGAATAGCCCTGTACCTGTAGGCACAGTACCTATGTACCAAGCTTTTGAGAAAGTAAATGGAAAGATAGAAGACCTCTCATGGGAGGTATTTAGAGATACTCTACTAGAGCAGTGTGAGCAAGGAGTGGACTACTTCACGATACACTGCGGTATACGTCTACAAAATATTCACTTGGCCGATACCCGACTCACGGGCATAGTAAGTAGAGGAGGTAGTATCATCTCCAAATGGTGTGAAATCAATAACGAGGAGAGCTTCCTCTACAGCCACTTCGACGATATCTGTGATATCTGTCGTAAGTATGATGTGGCGCTTTCACTAGGAGACGGACTCAGACCTGGTTCTACTTTTGATGCCAACGATAAGGCTCAGTTTGCCGAACTCGACACAATGGGCGAACTCGTGGAGCGCGCTTGGGCTAAGGATGTACAGGTATTTATTGAAGGTCCTGGACACGTGCCGATGCACAAGATCAAGGAGAATATGGAGCGCCAAATAGAGAAGTGCCATGGAGCACCATTCTACACCCTTGGTCCTATTGTCACTGATATTGCTCCGGCTTATGATCACATCACAAGCGCTATCGGGGCTTCGATGATTGGCTGGTATGGTACAGCCATGCTTTGCTACGTTACACCTATGGAGCATCTTGGTCTACCAGACAAGGAAGATGTGCGCACTGGCGTAGTTACCTATAAGATTGCGGCACATGCTGCTGATCTTGGCAAGCAACATCCTGCGGCTGCAATTCGGGACAATGCCTTAAGCAAGGCAAGGTACGAATTTAGGTGGAAAGATCAGTTTAACCTCTCTTTAGACCCTGAGAAAGCCGAGGAGTATTACCGTAAGAGTAATCCAACGGATGCTCGCTTCTGCTCGATGTGTGGACCTAACTTCTGTGCTATGAGGATTAGCCAGACAATAGATAATGAATGTAACAATAAGTAATAATATAGTATTTATGATTGAGAAGACAATATCTGCTGGGATTATTACCCGCTATTTTGAGAAGCTAAATGATTGTCTCGACCTAGACGTTGCTATCGTAGGCGGAGGTCCTTCGGGCATTATTGCCGCATACTACCTCGCGAAAGCTGGACTGAAGGTAGCACAGTTCGACCGCAAGCTCTCTCCAGGTGGAGGTATGTGGGGTGGTGCAATGATGTTCAACGAGATCGTGTTCCAAGAGGAAGCGCTGGAAATTGTGAAGGAGATGGACATCAATTACACCCCTTACACTGATAACCTCTATACTATGGACTCTGTTGAGAGTACGGCTGCTCTACTATATAGGGCTGTTCATGCTGGGGCTAAGATATTCAACTGCTATTCTGTAGAGGATGTAGTATATAAGGAGGATAAGGTAAGTGGCGTAGTGGTGAACTGGACGCCTGTACTCCGCGAAGGGATGCACGTAGACCCTCTAAATATCATGGCAAAGTGTGTAATTGATGGCACAGGTCACGATAGCGAGATTTGCCAAGTGGTAGCTAAGAAGAATGGCGCTACGCTCAATACTTCTACCGGAGGTGTTGTGGGCGAACGCTCCCTTGATGTCGTGACGGGTGAGAAAATGGTTGTAGAAGGGACAAAGGAGATTTATCCTGGACTTTACGTGTGTGGTATGGCTTCGTCTGCAGTTTACGGAACACCTCGCATGGGACCTATCTTTGGCGGCATGATGATGAGTGGCAAGAAGGTCGCTGATATGATCATCGAGAAACTAAAGAAATAAGACAAATGGGGAGTAGAGCTCATGGGCACTACTCCCCATTTATAATATCTTATGAAGGTAATAGTACTGACTCCCCCTACTCCTTTTCCCTCGGAGCGGGAGATGATCAAGGAGATTATCGAAGAGGGAATCTATAGGCTACACCTCCGTAGACCCGACTGGAGCGAAGGTGAGACGAGGGCTTTCCTTGAGAGTTTCTCGGCAGACCAACTCTCTCGAATCGTGCTGCACGACCACCATCAGCTATCGGAGGAGTACCCTATTGGGGGAGTCCATTTCAATAGACGCCATCCCTTTGTCCGCCATTACCACCTCCCCTGCTCTATTTCTTGTCATACTCTAGAGGAGGTACAGATTTATAAACCACAGGTCAATTACTTATTTCTAAGCCCCATATTCGATAGTATATCAAAGGAAGGGTACGGCTCGGCGTTTTCGCTAGATGAGCTTCGGGAAGCTGGTGATCTTATCGACCAACACGTATTTGCACTAGGAGGGGTGTCCTTGGATAAGTTACCGCTTCTCCGAGAGCTATCTTTCGGAGGAGTGGCTCTACTTGGTGACTTTTGGCAACACGCTGCTACGTCTCATTACATAAGGAATTATCTGTAACTTTGTGCCACAAAAAAGAGACACCACTATGACTAGCGATGTCTCTAAAGTAGCTCCGACGGGAATCGAACCCATATCTAAAGTTTAGGAAACTTTTGTTCTATCCGTTGAACTACAGAGCCAGTACCCAAACGTGGTGCAAACTTACTACATTTTTAGCTTATATGCAAGGAAGAAAGAGAATAAGTGTGGTGACTATCTGCTACAATGCCTATGAGGAGTTACAATACACCCTCAGGTCTGTGGCGGAGCAAAGCTACCCATTCATTGAATATATTGTTGTTGATGGTGCTTCTACAGATGGCTCGAACGAACTCTTTGAGTCTTATCGAGCAGATATAGACGTCCTGATTTCTGAGCCCGACAAAGGCATCTACGACGCAATGAATAAGGGAATTAAGGCAGCGACAGGAGATTATCTTTGTTTTATGAATGCGGGGGATACTTTCCACTCCACTACCACACTTGAAGAGGTTTTTGCCCAAGTGGGAACAAATCATCCTGATGTCATATATGGCGAAACAGACTTGGTGGATACAGATCGCCGCTTCTTGAGGCATAGACGTCTCTCTGCCCCCCTGGTGCTGACAAAAGATAGCTTTCTCAGAGGGATGCTCGTCTGTCACCAGTCTTTTTATCCACGAAGAGAGCTAGCTCCGCTGTATAATCTCTCCTATCGTTTTTCTAGCGACTTCGACTGGTGTATTCGCATCCTAAAGCAAAGCCAGCGTAATCACAATACCCACTTGGTTCTTACTGACTATCTCTCAGAGGGGGTCACGACACAAAACCATAAGGCATCACTCCGTGAGCGGTTCCAGATTATGAGGTACCACTACGGACTAGCGCGTACCCTACTCGCCCATGCCTATATTTTGCTGCGTAGTATCCTAAAGAGATAATCAATGTTGCCCGATCTACGTTTTCTCTGAACAAATGAAATAGCCGTGACACCCAAGGTATCACGGCTATTATATTATCCTAAACTCTCAGTATTACTGGAGGCGGAATTGTACTGGGAGTGTGAAGCGTGCACGTACTGGCTTACCAGTCTGCATACCAGGCTTCCACTTAGGCATCTGCTTTACCACGCGGATTGCCTCCTTGTCAAGGTTGGAGTCAACACCACGTGCAATCTGAACGTTAGAGATAGAACCATCAGGCTCAACAACGAATGACACCATTACACGACCCTGAATGTTATTCTCTGCTGCGATTGGCGGATACTGAATATTCTTGCTCAGCCACTTCATCATCGCTGCCTGACCACCAGGGAACTCTGGCATCTCCTCTAGGTACTCGAAGATGTGGTCATCTGCTACTTCCTCACGGCTACGCTGTGCAGGAGCTGGAGGAGTAAAAGTCTGCTGTAGCTTGTTAGCTGCGTCGTCTACAGAAGCAATCTGAACATCAGCTACCTTTACATCGTCCTCAACGATGGTTAGCTCCTCTACAACAACCTCTTGCTGAATCTCAGGCTCTGGAGGTGGAGCTTGCTCCTCCTCAGGAGTAATCTGAATATCCTCAATCTCCTCGAGGACTACATTCTGGGAAATCTCCTCTACAGTTATTTCCTTATTACCCCACTCAAAGGCAACAAAGACAGTAGCCAAGGCAACGACCAAACCCATCAGGAAGAATAAACCCTTGTTATTCTCCAGATTTGCTCTGTCCGTCTTCTTTTGTCTCATAATTTGTTTTGTCTTAGTATATTGTAATCAATTTCTGTCGATAGTACTTAGAGGGCTAGCTATACAAACTGCCTCTCACCCCACAAATGTACACATTTTATTGATATCTCCAACATTTTCTGGGGCTATTATCATCTCCTACTGCTATATATCGTGATATAGTAAAGTAAGGTAGCAATCGAACCGATAGCAGCAGCAAAATAAGTGTATGCGGCACTACGTAATGCTGTAGCAGCCATTGGCTGTTGTTCGTAGCTGGTGACCCTAGAACGCTCTAGCCATACTAGAGCCCTTCTACTCGCATCTACCTCTACAGGTAGAGTGATGATACTAAAGAGCGTTGTGAGTGCAAACAGTATGATTCCAGCGAGCAACAGTTGAGGGAATGAATTCACGAGGAATATGCCTGCGAGCAGGACCCACTGTACTATATTGGAGGAGAACTGCACCGCAGGGACTAGCGCTGATCTCATCTTGAGTGGGGCATACCCTACAGCATGCTGCACAGCATGACCCGTCTCATGAGCTGCAACTGCTGCTGCCATTACACTATTGGAGCTGTAAACCGCCTCGCTTAAGTTGATGGTGCGATTGGCAGGATTGTAGTGATCTGTGAGTAGTCCTGAGGTTGAAATCACCTGCACATCCGTGATGCCATTCTCCTGGAGCATTCGTTCAGCGACTTCTCTTCCAGTAAGCCCACTATCGAGACGAATCTTGGAATACTTCTTAAATTTTCTCTTGAGGTTCCACTGAACAAGCATGCCCAGTATCATCACCCCAAACATCAATATATATGCTGTTGGTATCCACATGTCTTAAAAACCTTCTCTTATAATGGTCTGCGCCCTATCTGGACCGACAGAAACGATACGGATAGGTACGCCTAAGTACTCTTCGATGAACTGAATGTACGCCTTGAAGTCTGCCCCAAAGTCTGCCTCCGAAGTTGACTTAGTCATATCAGTATGCCAGCCTTTGAAACTCTTGTACACGGGCTTTACTTGCTCATTTAGTTCAAATGGCATCTGAGTGGTCTCCACCCCGTCAATCTCATAAGCGACACAAGCCTTTACCTCATCAAAAGTATCTAGCACATCGCTCTTCATCATGATCAAGTCGGTAACGCCATTGAGCATCACAGTATATTTTAGTGCCACGAGGTCTATCCAGCCACATCTACGCTTACGACCAGTAACGGAGCCAAACTCATGACCTAGTTCACACATAAGGTCACCTGTCTGGTCGAATAGCTCGGTAGGAAATGGACCAGCACCTACTCTTGTGCAATAGGCCTTGAAAATACCAAATACGCGACCGATACGACTAGGTGCTACGCCCAGACCTGTGCAAGCACCAGCACTAATAGTATTCGATGAAGTCACAAATGGGTAAGAACCATAATCAATATCCAAAAGTGAACCTTGAGCCCCCTCTGCCAATACCGCCTTATCCGCTGCTAGGGTGTTATTTACCAAGAACTCACCATCTACGATTTGGTACTCCTTAAGCGCCTCTACAGCTTCCATCCATCGGTTTTCAAGCTCTGAGAAATTAGGAGCCAACTCTTCTAGTGAGGTGCCAAGTGCCTTAAGCTGTCCTACGTGTCGCTCCTTGGCTGGTTCGTAGCGAGACTTGAAGTCATTAGAAAGGATATCCCCTACCCTTACGCCATTACGACTAATCTTATCGGTATATGTAGGACCAATACCCTTACCCGTTGTCCCCACCTTCTTATCGCCCTTTGCTCGTTCACTTGCGGCATCTAAAAGGCGGTGAGTAGGCAATATCAAATGGGTCTTCTTGGAGATGACCAAACGAGCTTGGATATCCAATCCACCTTCCTTCAGTGCATTCGCCTCCTCTACAAAGAGTACGGGATCAAGTACCACGCCATTGCCAATCATATTGGTCATACCCTGGAATACACCCGATGGGATTGAACGAAGTACGACCTTTTTGCCCTCAAACTCTAAGGTATGCCCTGCGTTCGGACCACCTTGAAATCTTGCTACTAAGTCGTACTTAGGTGTGAGCACATCCACTACCTTACCTTTTCCCTCGTCGCCCCATTGGAGACCCAAGAGTACATCTACTTTCTTCATATCCTAATTATATATTTTATATCGTAGTCGATAAAACTTTCGTTATTAGTCATACGCTCCCCTTCAAACATCACAAATATACACATTATTCGTATTACGTAGAGTAAACGCACGAGCAAAGATGCTAAATCGCAGCGAAAACGGGGAATGGGGCATTAGTAACAGGAGCCTTGCAAGAGTCACTTTGTCTTAATCGCTTCTTTTGCTTTACGATCGTTCTCTAGTTGTAGACGTCGATTATGTCTATCCAAACCTCTTTGTAGTTCGGCTATATCTAGTAACCCTTGAGCATAGAAGTAACTCTTGGTGATTGCTTCCCTTGCCTTATTATCCAAGGCAAAGCTCCTCGATTTCTTGCCATTTTGTAGTCCAAAGGCAACCTTTAGGGTGGCTCTCTCAGGTGCGTTGGCTATAAACCCAGCTACTCTTAGGGCTTTATCTGCTGCAAAAGTAAGCCTCTCGTAGTGGCGTCCTAGGTCTTCATATCGATAGTTGGGCCCTCCATCATACGCCAAAGTATCACTCGAGATAAATGTATTTCCAGTACTCTCTGTGACCAAGATATGAGTTACGCCAATGGGGCTAGTCCCCGAAGTAGCTGCTATCAGTTGGAGTGTCCCATCATTCGCAATATAGGTATCAAGGAATGAGCCCCGAGCATTAACAGCGGAGGGGTCGTATCCCTTGTAGCGGATGATATTTTCATCGGGCATACCAGGAGCTTTCACCAATGTAAAATCTCGGTATAGGCTATCGGTATAATGTATTAGCGCCTCCATGCGAGGGATTATTTCTAGCGAATCTCGACGGCTTCTGGCGAGGCGCACTTCTCTACTCAGCTCAAGGGCTTGCTCCCTAGCTCTTACCTCCTTGGGATACACTTTATTGAGGCTATCCAATAGTTGCAGCGCTTCATCGTAAGCCTCTTGCTGATAGTATTGGGATGCAGCATCCAGCATGGCATTAGCTGCTTTTTCTTCTTGGCTGACACAAGAAGAGAACAAAGATAGTACCCCAACAGATACTACGTATATATACTTTTTCATCATGGCTTTAACTTGTCAAATGTTTTCTCTCCGAATAAATGATACCTTAGCAAGATAGAGTGGCGGTACAGTCTTTGGTAAGATTGCACTCTGCCCTCTGTTCTTTGCGCTGCCGAGGTCTGTCTAAAAGCGTTCCAAGCCTTAAAAACTGCCATTGCGTCCTTAGGTTTTCTCCGAAGGACAAAGACGAGTGCGGCAAGAAGGTCTAGAAATAGGCGTAAAGTAAGCACCCACCAACGTCTGCTATCTGGGAGATTCTTTCTAAGCATCAATAGATTATTACGGAAGTTGAGGAAGGTTTTATGCGGATTCTCGGCACTTAGGGAAGCTCCACCATAATGAAAGACCTCACTCTGTGGCACCACGAACAACTGGTGTCCAGCACTATTCCAGCGCCAACACAGGTCTATTTCCTCCTGATGTGCAAAGAATCGTTCATCCAATCCGCCTTCAACAACATAGTTCTCTCGACGCACCAACATAGCTGCACCAGTAGTCCAAAACACTCGCTTAGGTTCGCTGCCATATTGTCCCTGATCTTGCTCTAGAGTATCAAAGATTCTCCCTCGGCAAAAGGGATATCCTAGCCAATCCATATACCCACCCTCGGCTCCGGCATACTCATAGCGCTCTGGCTCTCTATCCCATCTTATCTTGGGCTGGACAGAGACTACCTCGGGATGCTGCTCCATAAAAGCAAATAGAGGTTCGAGCCAACCCGGTGTTACCCGCACGTCGTTATTGAGGAGTAGGATATACTCGTGCTTTAGTTGCTTGATAGCCTCATTATATCCTCGAGCGAAGCCATAGTTTTGGGGGAGTTCCAGCACTTTTACCCCGAGGCTAAGAGCATAAGCGACCGAGGAGTCTGTGCTACCATTATCTGCCAGCACAATATCCGCCAGCTCGCTAGGAGTATGCGCCACCACACTAGGGAGGTATTGCTCAAGCAGCGAACGAGCATTCCACGAGAGTATCACTACAGCTATCTTCTTCATCTCATTACAATTTCCTTATCGGGATATTCTTTAGCCACCCATTGAGGATCTATTTTCCATCTGCGGTGCGACCATAGCCAAATCTCTGGCTGTCGCTCGATGCTTTGTTCCAATAGCTGCATGAAGTGAGCCGATAAGTCGAACTTCGGGAGTTGGCTTGCATCACGGGTCATTTCCTTAATGGTTAGGAGGTATTGCCCTCTGCTCACTCGCTCTACATCGATATAAACCACAGCAGCTCGTCGGAGGTTTGCAAGGCGTTCCATGCCCGTGATGGTCGCAGTAGGTCTGTGCAGAAAGTTCGTAAAGAGTACGGTATGCTCAAGCGATGGGTTTTGATCCGAAACAAATATATAGGTATTATTCCCTTGCTCCTTGCGTCTCTGGAGCACCTCTACTGGTGCTGAATTCATTTCAATAAGGCGAGCACCGAAACGACTACGAGCCTTACTCATTACTTCATTCCATATCCCATTCTGATGTTTGTAGACGACATTGAACTGAGTCATAGGCAATAGCGCCTGACAGCCTGTGAACCACTCCCAATTTCCATAGTGCCCAAGGAGGAAAAATAGAGTAGGATTATCGGCGTGGATATCAGCGATGAGTGCACTATTGCTGATGCGTACATGCCTTTTCAGTCTACGTTTGGAGAAGGAGGTGAGCATAACTATCTCCACGCCCAAGTCACTTAGGTGCCTGTAGTACGCCCGCTCAAGCGCTCTCAGTTCCTTCGGACTCTTGTCAGAAAACGAGCTGCGAAGATTACTCTGTATCACCTCTCTCCGATACCCTACTATATATTGTAGTATGTAGGATATCCCCCAGCTCCAAGCATAGTGCCACCAAGAGGGCAGCCAGCCGAACAACTGTAGGAGAGTATAAAGTAGTTGTGCTTTCATTTGATTAATTCTGCACGACAAACTTCAGGGTCTTCCTCAAGACATTCACCTACTCTCACAGCCACTACCTCTCCTTGTAGTGCTTCACTATAGGGCACACGGACTCGTATATAATTCTCTGTAAACCCATACAACCATTCACCACCATGGGCATGCTCTAAGAGCGCATGACGAATAGTGCCTACTTGGCTTCTATTAAATGCAAGATGCTTTGCCTCACTAAGTGCTATCAATCGTTGGCTCCGCGCTTGCTTCTCCTGTGGGTCAACCACATAATCTATAGCTAGGGCATCTGTGCCTGGGCGTTCGCTATAGCTAAAGACGTGGAGCTTACTAATGGGTAAGTTCTGAATGAATCGGTAGGCATCCTCGAAATACTCTGGGGTCTCGCCCCTCATCCCTACAATCACATCCACTCCGATAAAAGCATCGGGGAGGATAGACTTAATTAGTTCCACCTTGTGCCTAAATACATCGCGATTGTATCGCCTACGCATCAGCCTCAAGACATCATCACTACCGCTCTGCAATGGTATATGGAAATGGGGAGCGAGCCTTCGTGAGTTGGCCACAATCTTGATGATCTCATCGGTAATCAGATTGGGCTCAATGCTCGAAATCCTAAAGCGGTCTATGCCCTCTACCTTGTCAAGAGCCTGCACAAGATCTACAAACTTATCTCCAGTACTTCGCCCGAAGTCACCTACATTTACGCCCGTGAGGACAATCTCCTTGCCTCCCAGACGGACTACCTCATTGGCTTCAGATACGAGATCCTCAATCCTACCATTTCGGCTCTTCCCTCTTGCTTTTGGTATCGTGCAATAGCTACAGTGGTAGTCACAACCATCTTGCACCTTCAGGAAATGGCGTGTACGCCCTTCGCTAGATACCGAGTGGGAGAAGCTCTCTACATCTTCTATCTTGCTATGTATGATATGTCCGTGCTCTGGATGATTCGTACCAAGATCAGACAAAAGGTACTCTATTAGTCGCCCTTTGTCCTTGGCACCAATCACGAGGTCCACTCCTTCTATCTTCGCTATCTCTTCAGGTTGAAGCTGAGCATAACAACCCGTGACAATGATCTTAGCGCTCGGATGCTCTCTATGAAGACGGCGAATCAGCTGACGGCTTTTCTTATCTGCCAGCTCAGTCACCGAGCACGTATTCACGATACAATAGTCTGCCCGCTCTCCCTCTACTGCAGTCGTCATGCCCCGTTCAGTAAGTGCACGACCAATATGGCTCGTCTCGGTGAAGTTAAGCTTGCAACCAAGTGTACAGTAAGTTACTTTCTTACCTTTAAATTCTTTCTCAATATTCATGGTTGCAAAGATAGATATTTTAGAGCGAAATAGTCTCAAAATGGAAAGTATAATAGACCACAGTCCATACTATCAGCTTGTAAATAAATTGGGAAACGTTTCATTTCAATTAATCTTCCTATTTTTCTTGCCCAATAATTACACCAGATTTATTATATTTAATTACATGGGGGATTGAGGTTACCTTCATGTCTATAAACCATCGGGAAGTCTGACTGTTTGTCGTAAAGTAGCAGTGTTTTTCTTTGTCAAGTCTTAGCTCCTTAACTCTCTTTTTCCAATCAGCACTATTATCCATAAAAGTAATAAATACATATTCAACTCCTTTTCTCTTATTTTTCTCTCTTGTCTCTTGTTCTGCTTTAATTTTTGTAATACATGGAGAACACCATGATGCCCAAATATCCAATACTACCTCTTTCCCTCTTAATTTCTCCAAAACCTCTTCTAGTGTAGTGGTTTCACCTTGAGCATTCACTATAACGACATCATTAGTTGCATTTGGATCAATGCTGTATTTTTTCATTAAAAAAACTGGAAGTTCAGAGGACGGGTATAGGTTAAGATACTCTTGACTATTTTTCTGAATGATATCCCATGGAGCCTCAGAATATATTCGGTCTAAATACTGAGAGATACTGATTTTAATAAGAGTAGAAGGNATTGGAATTGCTCTTAAAATAGAATCCAACACCGCAACAGAATAGATATTCCCATCATATAGGTGGCGAGTTATGTTGTAGTGATTTGACAAGAGTTTATAATAATTTGAGTTGTAGTAAAAACTAGAATCTGTTTCTACTTCTGAATAATTAAAATCCCAATCGGCTCTGTAT
>NZ_KB904228.1 GCF_000379925.1 Porphyromonas levii DSM 23370
AAATCAAAATTTGTAGTACACAGTAACTCTTCAAAAAAAAGACAACAACAATAATAACAGTCACTTACACTCCGACAGGGGTCAAACTTGGGCTAAATTCATAAACATAGGAATAAGAAAACTGTTATTCAATAAGCAGTGGAGAATTTAATATATCGTGGAGTGTTTTACGCCTTTAACCTCATCGGCCGGGGAACGGCCGGCACCAAGGGGAGAGACCACCCATACCGACGAGCGTAAAGATTCAGTAAACTAATGTAGCGAATCTGTTGTTATAGCACACTTTCATAAAAAGGAGCCATACTCCTCTGAAGACGTATGACTCCTTTGACGTCATGCATTGACTATTCTTTACTTCTTATGGTTTCATTGTGCATTAATATGTACATACAATATAGTTGACTGAATGTACGCTTAGATAAACGCAAATCATCTGCGTTCTCAGTATCTAACGTATGTAAGCCTTGGCTATCTTCGATTATATGCTTCATAAAGCGTTGCTTTGCAATTTCCCATTTAAGGAATAGTCCTTCGTCCAAAGAAGGAGGTAGCTCCAACTTCTTTTCAATGTCAAAAAAGTCAACATCAATATAGACGCTATCGTTTTCCCTTATACGTTCTTGAAAACTGTGATTATCCATAGCTATTGCTATCTTTTTGTCTTCCTGTGAAGTATGAGGGTAATGCAAAGTTACACTATCTCCTTTCTGTATAGAGTATAAATTGAAGTCATATCTGTCATCTAACCAATAGAACGCCACTTCATTCTTGCGTAAGTTATATCCGACGATTACAGATGTTGCAATGTGTTCTTTCTTGTATTTGTTTTGCATATCTGCTGATAAACAGATATTTACAATATCTATCACATTACAAACATCTAAGGAATTGTTCTCAAGCAACACTTGAGATTTTGCTCTCGGAGTTATAAGGCACAAAAACAGGAGGAAGAGTACTATTCTTGCTCTATTCTCTTTTGACAGGTATTTCATCCTCTAAAACTCGTAATCTTACCTTCTGATACTACTTCCGAATTCGGTCTAAGAATCACATAGGCTTTCATCGTCATATCTCTTTTTACAAATCCCCATTTTACCTGTCCAGTAACAGCAATATCGCATCTATTGTTACTAAAATAAAATGTAGAGGTCGGATTAGGAGTCCAAGTACATGCTGGGTTAGAACTAACTCTTGTACTAACCACATCCAACTCATCTCTATGATACTTGACAACCATCTCTGTCGTTGATGATGCGACGTAGGAATTGTGTTGTCCTCGAAGTACATATGTGAGTTTTACACCACCTGCCCTTGTCGATGTGCTGGTTTGTTGCGTATTTTGACGGAGATCTGTCAAATCAATTGTTTCCCCTCCTGTCTTCATAAGGCCTCATCCGATATTCTGGGTGATGGCGGTTACCGTGATCCCTTGAGACTCCTGCGTCAGCTTGTATACACCAATCATCTTGCGGGATGAAA
>NZ_KB904229.1 GCF_000379925.1 Porphyromonas levii DSM 23370
GCAACTTGTGCCTTAAAGCTTGAACTGTATTTACTTCTTCGTCCCATAAACTTCTATTTTTCTTCTTTTCATCGGAAAATGACAATTAATTCCATTTCAACTCTCAAATCTACCACTTTTTGAGTTGTCTAGTTTTTGGGGAGTATTATACTATAAGGGATGCTGAGCCTACTAAACACTTATAGGTTTTCCATTCCAAATTTTGCTATCTCGTTTATAATCGGCAAGACTTTCTCTCCCAAAGGTGTGAGAGAGTATTCCACTCTTGGAGGGACTTCGGGGTACTGTTTCTTTTTAACCAGTCCTTTACCGCACAGGAATTTCAACTCGTCGATAAGCATCTTCTCACTGATGCCCGGAATAGCACGTTTGAGTTCCCCGTAACGGATTATCCTGCGGTTGATTTGGAAGATGATAAGCAGCGTCCACTTTCCGGCGAAAATCTGCATCGATTTTCTTACTGGACATTCTTCATCTGAAATTTTTCTCTCCATAGCAAACTTTTTTATTCTTGATAATCAATAAATCTAACAATACGGTATGTATCATACAATATTGTAGGTACTTGCAGATTGCAGTGCAAAGGTATAACTTTGCAGCGATTTCAACAATTAAAATACAGTTATATGGAAAAGAGAATCGAAAAAGTGCGTCAATTTTACACCGCTTTGGCACAGGGTGATTTTGAAACGGTGGGGGCATTGCTCTCCGATGATTTGGTATGGCATCAGCCGGGGAAGGGGGCATTGTCGGGCGTTTACAGCGGCAAGCAGAATGTCTTTGCCCATTTGGGAAGGATGGCTCAATTGAGCAATGGCACATTCGCTATCGACCAAGTGGATTACGTAACAGAAAACGGCGACTTGGTCGTAGCTGCGATTGGATTTGCAGTGTCGGCAAACGGGCATTCAATGGAGATGAGAGGAGTAGACCTTTTCCGCTTTGATAATGACCTGATAAAGGAAGTCTGGCTCTTCTCCGAACGAATCGACGAAGAAGACCGCTTCTGGACGGCACTGGCACAAGGATGATCATTTACTAAAAACACTAAGGCAGGCAGTGAGATAAATGCGTCTTACTGCCTGTTTCTTAATCTATTTCTGTTAGGGTTTAACTGTTTGCCTCTGTTGTCTTGATTTTGGTCATATTGTCGATTTGTTTTGACCACGACAAAGCAACTCTCAAAAAAGGTGATGTAAGATTTGTTGGCTTCTTCGACCACTTCTCTTCATTGGCTAATCATACGCCAAAATGAAGATACAACGGAATGTGCAGTAAGCAAAAAGCAGACAGTAGAAAATTATCTTCTCACTGCCTGCTTTTCTTTAATTAGAACCTGCTGAATTAGGAGATGTGTTATTTTTGAAGAATTGAGACGCATGCAGGATATTGGCGAACGATTTGTAATTTTGGAGAAAAAAACGAAGGAAAT
>NZ_KB904230.1 GCF_000379925.1 Porphyromonas levii DSM 23370
TTGCGACATAAACAAGGATATTACATCGAATTTCAAGGCTTTAAATGACATTTATGAAAGAATGTAGATACAGCATTTCAAATGCGATTGCCCTGGTAAGTTCGTGTTGTTTTTGGCTATTTCAGGGAGATTTTGTTGGTGGTTTCGCGCTTCTTGGCGTTGATCAGGTCGGCATAGATTTGGGTGGTGGAGACATTCTTGTGGGTCAGCATTTTGGAGACGGTGTAGATGTCTGTTCCCATGGAGATTTGGAGTACCGCATAGGTGTGTCGGAAGCAGTGGAAGGTAATATGTTTGGTGATACCAGCTGCCTCAATCCACCTCTTTAGAGGGTAATTGGTCATGCTTCGCTCTAACCCCTTAAAGACCTTTCCTGTGCTTGGTTCTCCGCAAAGTTCGTATGCTTCATAGCTGATAGGGAGGGTTGCTTCGGTCTCGGTCTTTTGGGTCTTGATGCGGATGCAATAGCCATCATCTGGAGCTAGTTCTATGTGGTGCCATTTCAAGTTCAGTATATCACTGATGCGTAAACCCGTGAGGCAAGCAAAAAGTGAAGCTCGCTTAAGTACTTCGTAGTCACACGGAGTCTGAGCCAAACGCTTCAGTTCGTCAAGAGTGAGGTACTCTTTCTTGACCTCTTGGGGCTCTATCTTATCCAAAAAATCATTGACATTCTCCTTGATGAGCTTGTCTCTGTAGGCAATCTTCAGCAACCCTCTAAAGGTCGAATAATACCCCGAAGCAGAGTTTACTGAGATTTTGCCCTTGCGTTGCAGTTTATTGGCATTGAGTAGATACTCTCTAAAGTCTTGGCAGAGCTCCACAGTGATATCGCCAAAAGTGCAGCGCCCCTGCACGAAGTTGTAGAAGTGCTTATAGACGATGTCCCACTTCTCATCCTTTTTCTTGCACATCTCTTTGAAGTAGGCGAGGAAGTCCTTCTTCATCTTGTGGTGGTCGAGGAAGTCAAACTGCTCATTGATGAGCGACTGCATGCGAATGCCACGGATGGCTTCTGCTTTGTAGAGCATGTCTCGGTTGAACTGTCGCTCCAGTTCGTTCTTTGGCTTCTCAAAGATATAAATACCAAGATACTCTCTTCGCATCATCTTCATTGTTTCGGGATTTCGGACTCCTGGATAGTAGTCCAAATAGAGTGAAATCTTACCATTCGCGTAAACTCTCTGTCTCAATGTCACTTTAACATATGTATGGTTGTTCATTCGTTCTAATATTTAGAGCTTGCTGAATATGCCTTAACCACCTACTATTCAAGCAATTGAAGTGTTATTTTCTTTGCTATATTGATGATTATTGGTATATTGTAGTGTTAAAATGAAACGCAATAGCAGTTATTGAGAATATGAGGAAGGTGTTTTCAAGCA
>NZ_KB904231.1 GCF_000379925.1 Porphyromonas levii DSM 23370
GAGACTGTTGCACAAAAAACTGCGTTAAACACTTGTTTATCTCATTGGTTATCAGTATATTTGTATATGTTTAACAAGGAATAATTACTGATTCCATATGTCTTTCAAGAGTACATCCAACGATAATCCAAGTTTTGTAGAAGTTTTCACAGAGCAGAGACGAGCCAAAGCACGTAATGGCTTCTTAGAGCAAGTTGATATTCTTATTGACTGGCGCCCCATACAGACCTTTATCAATAAAAAGCTCAATAAGAGAGCAGAAGCACAAGGGGAGCCCACCTATGATGGTGTTCTGATGTTTAAGATACTCCTTTTAGAGGTCTGGTATAACCTGAGCGATAGGGCTGTAGAGGAGCGAATTAATGACTCCATCAGTTTTGGCAAGTTTCTTGGGATAGACATGGAGCATGTCTCTCCCGACCATAGTACTATTTGCCGTTTTCGGAATGCGTTAGTTGAAAAAGGGCTTTGGGACAAGTTGCTTAGTATGATAAATAAGCAACTCAAGAAGCATGGGATTATGGAGATCAAGCGAGGTGTGCTTGTAGATGCCAGTATCGTTGATAGCCCATTCTCTCCGGATGGATCGATCAAGATAGAAGTCGCAGATGACCGAGAAGACCATCGAAGTGAGGAGGAGAAAATTGAAGAGCAAAAGTATATGTCTACACTTTGCTCAGGGAAGCGAGGAGTGGATAAAGAGGGAAGATGGGTGAAAAAGGGAGGTAAGTTTCGCTTCGGCTACAAGAAACACGTTGCCACTACAGATGAGGGACTAATTGAGGGATTGATAACTACTTCTGCTAATGTTTCAGACACCCTTGAATTCACCACCCTTATTGATAAACTCAAGCTGCCCAAAGGGGTTGAAGTGCTTGCCGACAAAGGTTACACATCAAAAGGCAATTCAGAACACCTAAGGCAGTCTAAGCTGACCGATAAGATAATGAGGAAAGCTAAGAGAGGGCAACGATTGAGCGAGGAAGAGAAAGAGTTTAATCGGCTCATCAGCAAGACTCGAAGTAAGGTGGAAAGGACATTCGGTAGTATTAGGCGGTGGTTCAAAGGCGGTCGATGTCGTTACAAGGGTTTGCTAAAGACTCACGGACAAAATATTTTGGAGTCCATATGTCACAACATCAAAAGAGCCCCTATGATGATAATCCAATTGTCAGCTAATACCCAATGACCGAATCCTCCTCGAGAGGAGCATTTGGCATCCTCTCAAGTCAAAAATCCCCCTCAAATTGAGCCTTTTAAAGCTCAAAAAGAGGGGAAAATATGATAAGAGAAAGACTGCCCTGAACGAAATCCTCCTAAAAAACGGACGAAAAGGAGGATGAGAAAATCAAATATCTTCGTGCAACGGTCTC
>NZ_KB904232.1 GCF_000379925.1 Porphyromonas levii DSM 23370
AAAGACTCACGGACAAAATATTTTGGAGTCCATATGTCACAACATCAAAAGAGCCCCTATGATGATAATCCAATTGTCAGCTAATACCCAATGACCGAATCCTCCTCGAGAGGAGCATTTGGCATCCTCTCAAGTCAAAAATCCCCCTCAAATTGAGCCTTTTAAAGCTCAAAAAGAGGGGAAAATATGATAAGAGAAAGACTGCCCTGAACGAAATCCTCCTAAAAAACGGACGAAAAGGAGGATGAGAAAATCAAATATCTTCGTGCAACGGTCTCAATAAATGTTTTTCCTCTTTTCCTTATCCCAATCTGGCATGCAGAGATAACTAAACCAGAGAAGGTGGGGGGTTATAAAACTCGAGACCTTCTCTTCACTGTTGGCAGAGCAATTATTATTTGTCATTTTAGCTTATGTCATACAATGCTTTTTTTGCTGCTAATGTGGAAATATTAGAATATGTAACAATATATATTCCAGAGTTTTAATCGAACAAACTTTTTGGTTTATATTTTTCTGCTTCAATCTTCTTGACTCTTTCAATCTCTGCATCTATCTCCTTTTCAAGTTCTTTACTATCGTTTAGAGCTCTAGGGGATCTTGTCTTAAAGTATAGTTTTTGAGCATTTCTCATCATCACTACTTTGGAGTAAAATTGTTTCGGTGTCATATTATTTCCAATGTTTTATTGTTGTATGCAAATATGAAAAGCTATTTCAGTAGATAAATGATAATAAGAGTTGTTGCCAGTAACCATCCACATACAGTTAGTATAAGAGCTCTAGCTCTCAGTTTATTTGCTTCTTTTTCCATCTTGTCGTAGTAAGATATAGATGTAATCTGCTTTCCAAATTTTCTCGTCATCATCCTAAGTGTTCTTTCGTTTACTGTCTTTACTATTTTTCTCTTGTCTTCTTCGGAAATTGGAAATGATTCCCAGTCTTTAATATATGAGTCCGCTCTGAATAATATATTGCTTTTATAATTATGATCATCTCTACAATCTATGACCAACTCGATTCCATAGGTTCCTTTTTGTTCATATAGTAGTTGTGCTCTTTTCTCTATTTCTTCCTCATTCATTCGGGCTTTATTGAAAAGCTCCTCATATTCATGTTGTCTAAGTTGTACTATCTTTTCCATCTTATCTATAGTTCGTTTCTAATTATTTTTTTCTTTCAGTAATATAACCCTCATTGCGCCTAACCGAGCCAGCTCAAGCTGCTCTTCAAGAAAAAGTCTACGATGAGGGTGTAACTGCTTCGAGCCATATATTTTAATGTCTAAATCCTCTGAATACGTTATTATGCCGCTATATTCAATTTCTAGCTCCACTAGTTTCTTTCTGACCTTCTCTTCGATAGACGTAGGCACGCAATAGTAGAAGTACTTCACCATGCCCCCACCTTCGTCTTTATGGTTATGCTTTTTCTTGAAGTCTGCGATGAAATCACTCCAGCTGCGCTTAATTTCGATCTCTGTTAGGTATCCACTTTTCGATAATATAAGCATGTCACACTCATGATTAAGTCTGAGATTTGCACTTGCTCCAGTTACGTTATATGCTATAATATTTCGTGTGAAATGAAAAGCGCGATTCTTCGCAAGCGCAACCTCTATCTCTGTAATTGTTCTCTCTGTCTCTTTCATATTGATTGTTCATTTATATCATCGAACTAGCTCAAAGTCATATACCCACACCCATGGATTACGCTCCCACGTGCCTTTGCCACTAATCTTATCTATTAACAGTTCGTAGGTTTCTCGTGGGGTTCTTGCTCTTAATTGTTTTACTAAACCCTTTGCGTTGTAGTATGTTATAGTATATTCCGTATGAGTTGCAGAGTTACCCCAATTATTGCTTACTTCTACCTCCCTAATCCCCTCTAACATACATTCTTCATCTGTTATATCTTGTAGTCGTTGGACTCGCACGTTGGTGGTTTTGACTTGGTGTGGCATTAGTTTAGGCTTGACATACATCTTGTTAGAGTACCCCTTAACTTTACTTTTGATACTAAGTATATCAGGATCTTTAGCAAGGTCTTCAAAACCTACTCCTGCATCTTTGTAGTTCTGAGCCACCGCCACTACTTCTCCGACTTTGTAGGGAGCACGCTCTAATAGAAAGTCCTCTACACTTACGACAGAACACGGAACTCCAACATTTTTTGAAGCCAGTTTATACTCTTCCAGCAAGGAATTATATTGTTCAATCAATCTCGGACTCGGAAGCCTCCTCGTCTGCGTCTTTGTACCCCTTAGCACGGCATCTGTTAGTCCGTACTTGTCGTTGAACATTATTTTCTTCATACCTCGTAAATCTATGTTTCCATACTCAAAAAAGGGGGGAGGTAGAGTCATCACAAGTATGAACGTTGTACAATTAGAGAATTAGCTGTTCTGACTCTCTCCTTTCCCTTTTTATTATCTGTTTCACTTAATAAATAGTTTGTATCCTATTTTTTTGAGTTACCTTATTTCAGGATAATTGAGATTACATTTCTCCAAGGCTTCTCTTACTCTTGTAGTTACCTCATTATAGAAAGTGTGGAACTCTCTGCTTGTACACAATTTTGGCACTGTCGCTATCTCCTCTAATAATTTATATAGATATGGTGCTTGTTCGATAATTCTACCGAATTTATCAAGGTCTCTAGGTTGCTGAAGAGCTATTATGAGATCCTCGGCTTTCTTGACTGCGAGAGCCTCTAACCCATGACTACTTTCTTCTTTTTCCTTTGAAAGTATTGAGATGTAGATGTCTTTGGCAATTTCATACCTTCTTTGTTCCCAATTGGTCTCATGGTTAACCTCGTCAGAAATAAGATCAACTTCCTCCGTTTTCATGCAGAGGAACGAATTTGTTCCGTGAATTTTCATGAACACTTTATCTTGACTTATCTCTTTAACAATTAACACTTCTCCTGTCTGCTTTATTCTTGCTTTCATGTTTATATCTTCATTAACTTATCGAGTTCTCTGCTTCCTTTTTACTCTCTGGGCGATATTGTGCTAAAGTGTAGTTTTTGAGCATTTTTCGTCCTCTTCACTCTCATGGATTATATTGATTGCTCTGAAAATTTCAAATGCTACTTGTGGCACTATGGCATTACCATAAGCCTTTATGGCTTCTGCTCTCCAACGAGAAAAGGAGATAGCATCCAATTTTCGGGGAATCCCATCATCTCTTCCACATACAGGGGATTGAGTAGGGAAGTATTCCCAACTTCTTCGGATTCTTCTGGTTGATAGATCCTCGCAATCTCGTCGGTCAGGTTCCCCCTCCCTCGGTCTTTCGTTACATTGCCCTTGGCTGCCATGGCTGTTGGGGTTGGCAGAAGTCGACTGGCTGCTAAGTCGCTCAGGGTGCAACTGTATTTCTGGCCGCTTGGTCTGGTTTTCGTCAGACCTGTAACTTTCTGCCCTCCACGGTCTCCTTCGCATGCCGTTGGGGTCGGTAGAAGTGTTGGTGGTAGGGGGTTCATTCTGCCATTCTCGTCCATCGTCTTCAGTCCTTGAGTCATTGGTGTGGGCAACAATCCACACTCGGTCTCTTCTATGTGGCGCGCCAACGGAGACAGCTGGTATAACAAATGTTTGGACAGAATATCCTCTGTCTTCAAGATCATCGATGATCTTGGAGAGAGTGTACTTTTCTCTTTGTTCTTGAAGACTATACACCTCTCCGAAGAGATCCGCTTGACTCTCCATCTCAATCGTCTCGCAGGACTGTACCATTGAGAGGATTCCAACAACATTTTCGCCAACGATCCAAGTTGGCTTGCACTCTTCGATTGCTCGAAGCATTTCTGGCCAGAGGTAGCGGTGATCCTCTTCTCCCTTTCTTTGCCCTGCGAGAGAGAATGGTTGACAAGGGAATCCTCCTGAAAGAACATCGACTTTCCCCTCCCACTTTCTAAAATCTGTTTTTGCAATATTTTCATAACCTTCTGCTTCTGGAAAATGATAATCTAGCACTCTTCTACAGATAGGGTTAATTTCGCAGTTAAAAACGTTAGTCCATCCTACCTGCTTAGCTGCGAGATCAAATCCTCCAATACCTGAGAAAAGACTCCCATGTGTTATCATACGTTTCAAACAAATACATTTTCAGGGTTATACAATCAGTTCTCGCCAAATCACTATAAGGTAAGAACTCCTTCTTTTCTTTATATTTGCGCATATATTCATTGTCTTAACTTAGATTTTATGCGTACAAGTGAAAACTCCCCGCTCGAAAAAGAAAACATCGAAGAAAAATTGTTGATTACTCGTTTTTCAATGGACTTGGAGCTTCTGTATCTACAGCATCGCAAGGACTTTTATCAGGGTACATTGGTTGCAAATAGTACGTTATTTGCCTTGCTAATCGCCCATTTTGAAAAACTTCAATCGCCCACAGAGGTCGAACGAACTCTTTTTCTTTATCTTGGGGGGCTACTTCTATTGGGAATCCTGCTAAGCGGTATGAGTCTAGTTCTCTGTCTAATACAACTTCGTCAATATAGTCAAGCTCGTCTGCGACTTGAGTCACCACGACTCTCACATGCCCCACACCATCTTTCCTTTGATGGGTTTGATAAGAAACATTGGAAAATCTTTGAAGCCTTCTCATTTCTTGCCTATACAACATGCTATGTGTTTCTCGTAACGTGCGCCACCATACTACTCTGGCTTTTCGCCAAGTCCTCGTTAAATTCCTCTTCATCTTTTTACAGTAATATCACTTTGTATATTTTGGATTTTCGTAAGTTTATATCTGCCATTATTATCTTGTACGTACTTGGTTTTGTCTCCTACATCCTATATCTTTTCGTCAGAATAATAGTTACAGAACTAGTTCTCAGATGGAAGTACAAGTGAAATCAGCAAAGTCCTCATCGCTTCCGACCTTCTTATCTTGTTTTAATCTTGTAGTTCAAAACATCCATAAATGAAGACTCTTTAATAGCAGCCACCTCGTAATCTCTGAGGGTACCCTTCATGCCCTTATGCAGGATTTCGAGAGCAAGGTCGATGCTGTCTGCTTGTACAAGCATCTGTACGTACTTCTTTTTCTCCACACCTGCCTTCTCGTCAAGCGTGATAAAGCCTACCTTACATTTATAGTAGCGCTCGCTTTTGTCATCGATGAATAGGTCGTAGAGGCGTACCTTCTTTACGCTATCCATTACAAAGCTACCCCTGCCATTCATCTCTTCAACGATACGATCCTCCGCATCGGTAATGGTCTCTGCGTCGATAAGGTAGTTCTCGCTCACCTTACGCATCTTCCCTGTGTGATTGATCTCTTTCTCGTATGTAATCTTACAATCAAACCAACTCATAACTCAAAGTAGTAAATATGATTTTATGAAATTATTTTTTCTCTAAACTCTTTTCTGGTTCAAGCAACACTTTTTTTATTTTCATGTGTTGACTCCATCGCTCTTCAATGACTGCACCATCACTGTTCTCCCAGCCTTCAAGTTGATAAATGTGGGTACAGAAGGAAAGAAGGAAAAGATCGATTAACATGTACCACTCCCATCGCATTCCCTTTGGTAGTGGGTGCTTTGTGGGGTTAACCATTTTAGCGTTAGGGTAGGCGGTTCTTAGTTTTAGTTCTGCTAATTCAAACCTGATCTTTGCTTCTTCAAATGGGATTCCACTTATAGGACCGCTTATGTATATCCTTTGTTTCATGATTTCGGCACAAGGAGCTTTTCAAGTTCGGTATACTTTATCATTAACATAGGCTTGCATTCCCCACTTGAGCTAGATACATCGAAAACAGAGGCCTTCGACTTGATGAGATCCAACATTTCTTTCGATAACATATTGAGTTTTTCTATGTCAATATATTTTATCATTCTGATGTATTCTCTCTCTCCAGTAACCTCATCATATCTAGACATTGTCTTTGCGAGGTCTAAAATTCTTTTTGCATCCATAGCTTATGTTTTTTATCTGTAACTAGGTGTTCCAATGTACAATAGATCGAGTATTTCATTCATTCGATCTCCGACCCTCTCTTTGTACCTGTGGGCGATGTCTTCTGCCCCAAGGTTTGACGTAAAGAGTGTCATTTTTCTTGAATCATACCTTTGCAGCATTAGCTCAACCATTGGGGAGAGCCTAGTGCCAAAATCGTTCACTTCAAGAGATTCGGTTCCTATGTCATCTACCCCAAGGGCGTGTGTTGTCTTGATTTCATCGAAGACTTCTCGGTTTGCTCTAGCGATGTCTGCTATTTTTATTGCACTATATACCTTGAGGGAGGTATGATAACAACCGTATCTTATCTTTTGACTGTTGATAAGGGTTTGTATCGCCCGAAGGATTGTTGTCTTTCCGTTGCCCAGTGGTCCATACATGAGGAGCCATGGTTTTGTATCAGGATTGACTAACCATCCAGAAACTCTGTTTAGAGTGTCTTCAAGTTCAGAGTCCTTTCGGTACTCGCCACCTCTTATGGTCACCTCGTTTTTGTAACAGAGTTCAAGGGCAAGTGCAACCTCTTCTTTGTCGTTCAATACCTCACATAAGCAATCATTCTTAAAGTTTCGCTTATTTTGTAAGGATTTGTATTTTATCTCGTTAGCGAGAGCATTCATATCAATCATAATCAATTCTAACCTATATTGTTGATATGTTTTGTCCTGTACGTGCAGTACCCGCATTAGTAAGGTAATCGGATACTTTATCTGTCATTTTTCCACCGCCAGTTTCCTTTAGTGGGAAAAAACCTTCATAGTTGTTTGCTATGCTCGTATTGATAATTTGTTGTGCCTTTGTGGCATCTCCAGAGGAGTAATCATACAACTGCTCATAGCATGTCTTTATTGACACCTCGGTTTTGTACGGTTTCCCTTTTTCTTTCTTATAGGTTAACCATTTCAGGAAGGTGTCTCGTAATGGAGCTGCAACATAAGAGTACGTTGCGCCTTCCTCTCCTCTCTCCTCTCCTCTCTCTGGGGATTGATCCTTCTCTTGGGGCTGGCTCTTTTCCTTTTCTCTTTTCCCTGTTGGTTTTGTATTATCCTCAAGAGGGGTATCAGCGCACTCTCCATGCTCTTTATGTCCCTCTGGGTTTACCTCTTCTGCTTTAGTTATTATTTCCCTCTTTAGTTTTGGTTTAGATGGGGTCTGTTGTCTGCGTTTGCGGTATATTGGATCTAGTTGATCGGCAAAGTCTTGACACCAGATGACTTTGTCCTCCTTCCAAAGATCTTCGTCAATGGCTTCTAGGGCAGCGAGCATGTCTAGCATCTCAGTAGCCTTTTCTTCGTCAACACCTGTCGTTGCAGTAAGATACAACCAGTTAGGTGTCTTATCACATGCATAGGAGAGATCCTTTTGTGCACCAAGTATCTCGAGAAGTTGGTACCAGAAGGCATAACCATCATTCCCAAATTTTGATTTCAGGATAAAAAGGGTTTTTCCGTCTCTTGAGCCAACATAATGGGGGAAGTAATCCACACCTATCTTAGGTAACCGAGCCATAAGTTCGTTGTTTCTTTAGTTGTTTGTTTCAGGCGCTATGCTTTTTTCCATCTCTTTGAGAGCTGTGCTATAACTCCTGCCCGCATCTGATAGGAGGAAATTAAGTAGCATGTTGCAGAATTCTTGCTCTGTACACTCTGCGCTTACTTCAAGGGTATCACCCCTTCTTCTCATCATAAAAAACCTACTTTCCATATTAAATCGTTATTTGATGGTTCCAAATTCGTCATTAACGAGCTTTCCTCGTTCTTGACACTTCTCTTTCATTTTAGAAAGAAGGGGTTGTATGGTTTCTCGTGTGTAAAAGACAAACCCTCCTTTTCTCACGCCTCGGATTTTCTCGCAATTTTCCCACCTTTCGAGAGTGGTGATCGAGATCCCGAGTATGCTTGCCATCTCTTTTTTAGTCCATGCGTCTACTTGTCGCTTCTCGTCACAATAGATGTCTCCATCATCAGAATTTCTGAGTCTGAGGACATCCTCCTCTCTATAGTACGCGCGGTTTTTTATCTTCATCTGTGGCAGTATCCCTGCTCTTACTCTAGCTTGTAGAGTTGACCGTTTGTAACCTACTATTTCACAGACCTCTTGAGCTGTGTATAGTTTTTCTCCCTCATGTTCCAACATAGCATCATCTTTTTTGTGTTTTAGCAGTTTATGGAACCTTGCAATCTCTCAATCTGTTTGATTCGTTTGATTGCTTCTTCTCTGAGGGTTTTGGAGGTCTCAAGTATTGCACGCATCCTGAAGATCTCCGCTTCTGTTTCGAGTTTTTTTATGAGACCTTGTCGTTGCCTTTCGCTACTCTCTCGTCTGTTTAGTTGCTCTAACATAATCAAGTCATTTATAAGTTGTTAACGATTCTAGCTTGTCTATCTCTTTTTGCAGACCATCTGTTTGCATGGTACTATAACGTTCTGTTGTTTTTATGGATTTGTGCCCCATACACTTCTGGACAGCACTAAGGTGTACGCCATGACTAACGGCTCTTGATCCAAAGCTGTGTCTCGCCATGTGGCTTGTTACCTTTTTGTTGACTCTAGCAATGCACGCTATTCTTCCTAGGTGCCTGTTAAAGTTCTTGTTGTCAAAGTGTGGGAATATTGGTCTGTTGTCTTCAGCGTTGCGATCCTTTGTGTACTTATCTAGTATCTCGTTTGCCCGATATAGAAGGGGGATAACGCACTCCACTGAGGTCTTTAGTCTTTGAATCCTTATGATAACTCTATTATTTTCGTTTTTTATGTGAGCTGGGGATAGACGTAGAACGTCACTTAGTGCGAGACTCGTTAGGGTCATAAACTCAAATATGTCTCTAACAACTTCTCGCTGCCCATCAACTCTAGATAGAAATATATTTTTCAGCTCTTCTTCGGTTAAATACCTTAGGGTAGCTGTTATCTTTAGTATTTTGGCTCCACGTAGAGGATTTGATGCAAGCCATCCTTGGTTGACTGCGAAATTGCATACAGTCTTAAGATGTTGTAGATAGAAGTTGATTGTGGACACCTTTTTGTTGTCTCTAAAAAGATCTACCTTGACTTGTTCAAATAGTTCTATATCAATCTCTTTGACAAGGATTTGCTTGTCATTGAAATATTGGATGAAATAGTTGCTTGTAGATCTTTCAATCTTATAAGTAGCAACTCTGATGACCCCACTATCGAGGCGGTCTTTTTCTCTTTCCATAAATGCCTCGAAGAGATCTTTAATTGTCTTCTCTTTTTTACCTGTTCCTGGGCAAAGTTGGGTTTGGTAGAACTTCCTAAACTTTTTCAGATCAATGTTTTTTTGTGTCTTCGCCCAGTCATGGAATAGAGCTAAAATGTCTTTGTTCAAACTATCTAAGATAGCCTGACCTCTAATAGCTTCTATGGATCTTCCTATGAAACCCTTATCCCAGCGCTCAGGTGTAGCATCTACGCCTGCGCTACAAAGAGGGATGTGTTGCCCATCATAGCTAACTCTAACCATGACTGGGGACTTGCCTCTTTTAGTGGTATAATTGCTTCTTAAGTAAAAGCTAACTTTAAGTTTTCTCATCTTGACATTTCTGAAAAAATGGTTTTGTTTCATGCGTGTTTTCCTTTTGTAGTGCGACTTCTGACTATGTTACAAGTGTAGCAAAGGTGTGAAAAATACCCCAAAACTTCTGTAGCAAATATTGGAAATGCCTAAATACTAGCTACTTAGAGTTCTTAGTCTCGGTTTTTACAGCAATAAGAGCGACTTTTAACGAGGTTTTTCGGCTTCTCGCTAAAAGAGCGTGCAATTCATAAGGTGTTGTAGACCATAGCCTTACGAATTTGTGTGACTTCCTAAAATTTTAGACCAAAGGTATGTCGATTATGTATATATTAAATGGTCATCGGACATACCGAGAGCGGTCAACCAGTAGAGACAAAAGGTTTATCGCACCTACAATATCCGTCTTCTTCTAAATCTATTGGCGTTTTTCGATCGGATTTAACTATCCACTTATCCTTACCTGCCTGAGGTTTCACTAGTCTGTTGACTACTATTTCCTTATTTACTTGACTATGCGCACTAAGTGGTTGACTTTTTTCAGTGCTATACCACTAGATTACACTAAATAAATTGACTTTGCGCCTCCTTGTTGTTAAGGTACTCATTTTTCTGTACTTCCTTTTTGTTAGCTCCCTTACGAGGTGATTTTTCCCCTGAGTAGACACTCTCTGGCGTATTCATTTCTAGACTCCTATGAGGACGGATATTATTGTAGAAATTGATGCTTTTCTCCCTAAGTTCAACATCGAAGTGCAATTATTAGGGGAGCATTGGGATGTACTCGGTCGCCCCCTTCCTCTCAAAGGAAAGGCGGCCGCGAGCGACAAAAGCAATCGTCGATTCAAGTACCAACAAAAGAAAAAAGGGGGAGACCGAAATCTCCCCCACATTAGATAACTTTGTTGGTCATGAAATACAATCACCTAACCCAAGAGCAAAGGTACACAATCTCCCGATGCTTGACAAAGGGTTTAAAACAAAAAGAGATTGCTGAGCTTATTGGGGTATCACCTTCGACGATATCTCGTGATCTAAAGAGGAATGCCACTAAAAGAGGCAAATACAACCATAATTATGCTCAAATTAGTCTCTCTCATGAAACAATTTACAAGTGGATTCGCAAGGACAAAAGAGACGGAGGAGATCTCTACAAGAACTGTAGGCACAAGCTCAAGAAACGTAAACGGGGTATCTATGCTTCTTCCTCAACAATACCAGAGAAGGTGAGTATACACGAAAGACCAATGGAGGTAGATGGGAACAGATTTGGAGACTTTGAAATGGATACAATAGTAAGTGCTGGAAGCAAGGCTATACTGCTGACAATAGTTGAGATATCAACATCAATGATATTTATGGAGAAAATGGACACTGGAAAGAAGCCAAAAGAGATCGCAAAAGCATCCATTATTAGCTTTTAAAAAAACATTTGAAGTAAATTGCACTTGGTTCTTGAATCTACGAACTCGTAAAAACCAATGGAAATATGGAGATATTGGTAACTTTTTGGTAACTTCGCAAGGGGTAATATATTTTGTTTACAAAGAACAAAACTCAGTATAACTAATAGAATTATCGAGACAGACGATGAAAGATTTTCTAAAGATGGTATTTGGCTCTTGCTTGGGCGTTATCCTAGCAAGTGTTGTAGTCTTCTTTATTTTCTTCAGCATGCTATCCTCTGCTATTGGAGGACTAGTGGACGGATTTAAGGATGGCAAAGAGACAAAGAAAGTAAGTAGCGAGAGTGTGCTGCTCCTAGACCTAGAGGGGGGAGTTAGCGATACGGCTACAGGAGATCCTTTCTCCGATATGTTTAATGAGGAGCAGAAGACCTTTACGCTCCCTGAAATCCTAAAAGCTATTGAAGTAGCACGTGACAACTCTGATATCGAGGCTATCGTACTCAATCTGGAGCAAGCTGGAATCAACTATGCTAATGCCAAGGAGCTCCGTGACGCTCTTAAGCGTTTCCAGGAGAGTGGCAAGAAGATTTATGCCTTCTCCGACCACTATAGCCTTCTCAACTACTATGTAAGTAGTGTGGCAGACGAAGTTATCGGTGGTCCTGAGGGTTCCCTCGCCATTACGGGGATCTCTTCCAGTACACTCTTCACTAAGGGTCTACTCCAGAAGCTAGGCATAGAAATGCAGGTGTTCAAGGTAGGTACTTTCAAGAGCGCTGTAGAGCCATTCATCCTAGATGGCATGAGTGCCGAGAACCGTCTACAGATACTTGAATACATCAATGGTCTATGGCAAGGGACGACCTCAGAAATGGCGGAGAGCCGTGGCATAGCAGCTAGTACCTTCCAGAGCTTCGCTGACGAAGCCCACTTCCTTGACAAAACCGTTGTTGCGAAGGAGATGGGGCTACTCGACACCCTCGTATATCGTATTGACCTCGACAAGGTACTTGCCCAAAAGATTTACAATAATGCTGATGAGGAGATAAATTACCTACGTGTCGGCGATCTACTGCCACTCTACGACAATGGTAGTGGAAGTGACGAAGTGGCTGTCATCTATGCCGAGGGTAATATCGTAGTTGGTTCGGGTGAAGACGACGAGAACCCTTTTGCCACCCAAGCTCTCATCAATGAGAAGGTAGTAAGACAGCTGAGAGAGGCAGCCGAGGATGATGACATCAAGGCGGTAGTTATGCGTGTAAACTCTGGTGGAGGAGCTGTGACTACTTCGGAACTTATCTGCCATGAGGTAGAACTTCTAAAGCAGAAGAAACCTATCGTTATCTCTATGGGAGACTATGCTGCTTCGGGTGGTTACTACATCTCTTCTCATGCTTCTAAGATTGTAGCTAACCCATACACCCTTACTGGCTCGATCGGTATTTTCGGTATGATTCCTACCTTCAAGGGAACCATGCAGAAGCTAGGACTTAAGCAGGAGACACTCTCAACCTCTGAGACTGGTGCGTTTACTGGCATGGAGCCAATGACGGGGAAACTTGCTGAAGGGATGCAGAGAGCCATAGAGCGTGGCTACGACGAGTTTACAGGTCGTGTATCTACGGGTCGTGGTATGACCAAGGCTCTGGTAGACTCTATTGGTCAAGGACGAGTATGGCTGGGCAAGAAGGCCATGGAGCTAGGTCTTGTAGATATGATGGGTGGTCTAGATACGGCTATCCAGGAGGCAGCACGCCTTGCAGAGCTTGAGAACTACCGTGTGGTAGAAATAATAGAGGACAAGGACTGGTTTAAGCAAATCTTTGGTATCAGTCTGCCTAAGACCGCTAAACTAATGATGATGACTCAGGAAGAGCGTATCATGCTTCGCACTGAGGGCTACCTAAAGCAGCTCTCAGGTATACAGGCTCGACCACCATACGATATCACGGCTATCGGTGAGGCGGGTCGTGAGACAAAGCCATTTGTACCACTGAGATAATCTCCGATGGACAAAAGTCGAAACATATTATTATGGATACCTACAGCCCTCTACGGAATGGCTGTAGGTGTCCGTAATTTTGCTTTCGACAAAGGGATACTTAAGAGCTGGAGCTCCGAGATACCTACAATATGCATCGGGAACCTTTCGGTAGGAGGGACTGGCAAAACACCGCATATAGAGCTACTCATATCGCTTCTAATAAGCGACTACAAAGTAGCGGTACTTACTAGGGGGTATGGAAGAAAGACCAAGAAGCCTATCATAGCAACTATAGAGGATGACGCGAATAGGATAGGAGATGAACCTTACCAGATTAAGCGGAAGTACCCCAATGTAATGGTGTATGTAGATGGCGACCGTCGTCGTGCACTCAAGAAGATGGAAGCGATGCCGCCTGAGGAACGTCCCGATGTGGTGCTCATGGACGATGGCTTCCAGCACCGAAGCGTAACCCCCTCGTATAGTATCTTACTGACCCCTTACCACAAGCCTTATTATAAGGACTACCTCATGCCTTATGGTAGGCTAAGGGAGAGTAGGAAGGAGGCGGTAAGGGCGGAAACCATTATCCTTACAGGTACACCGAGAACGGTGAATATCAATGAGAAGCGTCTAAAGATAGAAAACCTACAGGCGCTGGCTTATCAGGATGTATTGAGTTCGTATATCAAATACGACTCCCCACGCTGTCTATTTGAGCGAGAGGAACGAAGCACGCATGAGCAACTCCGACAGGATAGTGATATTCAGGTGGTCAGTGGTATCGCTGACCCTTCTGCCTTCCAAAGAGCTTGCAAAGCTTCATTTCCCAGGGTAGTAGACTATATCACCTATCCCGACCATCACGACTTCACTAAGGAGGAGCTAGATATCATGGTGAATGACCTAGAGAGCGACCCTAGCCTATTTATTCTGACTACCGAAAAGGATGGGATGAGATTCTTAGCCCATAAGACATGGATACCAGAATCTGTGAGAGGGCGAATCTGGATACTACCGATATCCATAGATATGGATGTGGACGACAAGATTAACCTATTGCGGAAGGCAAAAAGGGCAATCAAATTTAATGGACTACCATTATGAATAGAATAAAAGTAGAGGTTATCAATAAGAGTGGTAATGCTCTGCCACAATATGCTACTGCACTATCGGCAGGGCTAGATATACGCGCAGATATCGAGGAGCCGATTGTTCTCCAACCCCTAGGGCGCATAGCGGTGCCTACTGGGCTTTTCATGGCTCTCCCCCAAGGGTATGAAGCGCAGATGAGACCAAGGAGCGGACTTGCCCTTAAGCATGGTATCACTTTGCTTAATACACCAGGAACGATAGATGCAGACTATAGAGGGGAAATAAAGGTAATACTCGCTAATCTTTCGGATACGCCATTTACCATTGAGCCAGGTGAACGTATCTGCCAAATGGTAGTGGCTAAGCATGAGCAGATAGAGTGGGAAGTAGTGGACAATCTAGATGAAACAGAGCGAGGTGTCGGTGGTTTTGGACACACAGGAACCAAGTAAGAAATGAGTGTAAAGAGACTAAATATATGGGCAGCCCTAATAGCTGTAGTGCTATTCACGAGCTGTAGTAATGAGCAGAAGAAGGTAGAAGAAGTATTTACCCCTACGGACTACGTGGATCCTTGGATAGGTACCGGCGGGCATGGACATGTATTCTTGGGCGCATCAGTACCTTGGGGCATGGTGCAGCTTGGGCCTACAAGCATCACCACAGGTTGGGACTGGTGCAGCGGATATCACATAAGCGATTCCACTATTATCGGTTTCTCGCATACCCATCTCAGTGGCACAGGGATTGGCGACCTATTGGATATCACGGTGATGCCCGTAACAGGGAAGGTTACCTATGCCCGAGGCAATCATGAGGATGCCAATAGCGGGCTATGGAGCTATAGCCGAAGGGCGGTGGAGCATGCTAAGCCGGGATATTACTCTACCCATCTTGAGCGTTACAATATAGATGTAGAACTGACCTCAACCAATAGAGTCGGCTACCACAAGTACACTTTCCCAAGCGAGACCTCGGGAAAAGCGATTGTCTTTGACCTAGAGAATGGAGGCAACTGGGACAAAGCCACCGAAGGCTATGTACGAAAGGTGAGCGACACGAAGATAGAGGGATATCGATACTCTACCGGTTGGGCAAAAGACCAAAAGGTATACTTCGCAGCGGAGCTATCGGTACCGATGAGAGCTCTGACGGTAATTGCGGACAATGAGGAGCATGCAGATGAAGCAAAGGGAAGGATAGTGTATAGCCGCATAGACCTTTCCGATGATGCGCAGGAGGTCATGATGAAAGTGGCACTCTCCAATACCTCAACCGAGGGAGCGTGGCACAACATGGACGCAGAGGGGAAGACTTGGGACTTCGAACAAGTCCGCACTGATGCTAAAGCGCTATGGAATACTGAGCTGAGCAAGATTAAGGCAAGTAGCTCGCAGTCCGATGTAATGAAAATATTCTACACCGCTCTGTACCACTCTATGATAGCGCCAAGCACCTTTGCAGATGCAGATGGCAAGTATTACGGTGCTGACCAAAAGATACACGAGGGGCAAGGCTTTACCAACCACACTGTTTTCTCTCTCTGGGATACCTACCGCGCAGCGCACCCTCTGATGTCGCTCATCCATACTGATAAGATGAAGGATATCGTGGGGACGCTTATGGCTATTTACAACGAGCAAGGAGAACTCCCAGTATGGCACTTGGCGGGTAACGAAACCTATACCATGGTGGGTGCTCCTGGCATTCCGGTATTGGCGGATGCTATCATGAAAGGCTTCGTTGAGGATAAAGAGCAAGCCTACGAAGCGCTCAAGGCATCGGCAATGAAGCCTTCTCGAGGGCAAGAGTTCAGAATCCAGTATGGCTTTATCCCTTACGACAAACAGCGAGAGAGCGTTGCCTACGACCTAGAGTACGACCTAGCCGATTGGTCAGTAGCCCAAGTGGCTCAGTTGCTAGGTAAGGACGACGACTACTCCTACTTCCTCAAGCGCAGTAAGAGCTATCAGAAGCACTACGACCCTCAGACCTCTTTCATGCGTGGAGTAGACCTCAGCGGAAAGTACAACCCTGAGTTCAGTCCGATGGCATCTACCCACCGCAATGACGATTACTGCGAAGGCAACGCTTGGCAGTATACTTTCCTTGTTCCTCACGACGTGAAGGGGCTTGTCGAGTGTTTCGTTAGTGAAGAGCGCTTCATCAGTAAGCTGGATAGCCTTTTCACCCTTCCGTCTATCATAGAGGGCTCTGATGCTTCACCCGACATTACAGGGCTCATAGGGCAGTTCGCCCATGGCAATGAGCCTAGTCACCATATCCTATACATGTATAGCTCGCTAGGGCAACAAGCCAAAGCGGCTCCGCTGCTTAGGCGAGTGATGACAGAGCTTTACCATGCCGACTATGACGGTCTATCCGGCAATGAAGATGCCGGACAGATGAGTGCTTGGTATATCCTCTCGGCTCTAGGGTTCTATCAGATGGAACCCGCTGGCGGTCGCTACTACTTCGGAAGTCCGCTAATAGATACTGCCGAACTGAAGGTTCGTAATGGGATATTTAAGATCGACGTACTGGATAATAGCGATGAGAACATTTATATCCAGAGTATAGTACTCAATGGGCAACCACTTACCGAGCGCTATATCACCTTTGAGCAAATAGCACAAGGAGGCTCACTACAAATACAGATGGGCTCTACCCCACACAATTGGTAAAATAATTAGAGCCACACCTTGGGGTGTGGCTCTATAATAGATATGAAACGAAAGAAGATAGTAGCGCTAACGGGAGCTGGTATTAGCGCAGAGAGCGGCATAGCCACTTTCAGAGATTCAGATGGTCTATGGGAGCGATACTCAGTAGAAGAGGTCGCTTCAGCAGACGGCTACAGGAGAAACCCACAACTGGTCATCGACTTTGCTAATGATCGGCGCGAGCAGTGCCTCAAGGCTCAACCCAATGAAGGGCATCTACTACTTGCGAAACTGGAGGAGGACTATGACGTCACGGTCATCACCCAAAATATCGATGACCTCCACGAGAGAGCAGGGAGTAGCCATATTATCCACCTACATGGCGAGCTTATGAAGTGCTGTAGCGAGCGAGACCTCTCTACCCCACTCCCTTTGCCCGAAGGGAGATTGCGCATGACCTTAGAAGACAAAGCAGAGGATGGGAGTCAGCTTCGCCCCTTTATCGTCTACTTTGGGGAACCTGTACCTCGCATGGAGGATGCCATTGCCGAGGCAGTGCAAGCAGACATATTCCTAATCGTAGGCACTAGCCTCAATGTCTATCCCGCAGCGGGGCTTGTGCGCTTTGTGCCACGTAGCACACCCGTCTTTATCATAGATCCGAAGGAGGTCCCTGGCTCCAACCAATTTGAGCACATCCGTATGGGAGCGGGCAAAGGAATGGCAGAACTGATGAAACGATTACGCAATGAACAGCAATAACAAGATGGAGTGGAAGAGGCTCATCAGCGATTGTCGCTTTGGCTTAGAATCTCACTCACAGAAGCAAGAAAACCGAACCGACTTTCAGAGAGACTACGACCGTCTTATCTTCTCTGCCCCATTCCGACGCTTACAAAATAAGACTCAGGTATTTCCACTTCCGGGAAAGGTCTTCGTACACAACCGTCTCACCCACAGTCTAGAGGTATCCTGCATAGGGCGCTCACTAGGGACACAGATAGGGCGAGCCGTATGCCAGAGAGACCCAAGTCTCCAAGCAGACCATGCCGACTTCGGAGCTATCGTATCTGCAGCTTGCCTAGCTCACGATATGGGCAACCCTCCCTTCGGTCACGCTGGAGAGCGTGCTATCAGCGCCTACTTTACTGAGGGCAAAGGGCGACGATGGAAGAGACGTGTAGAGAATGAAGGAGGACGGTGGGAAGACTTCGCACACTTCGAAGGCAATGCCAACGCCCTTCGACTACTTACCCATGGCTTCAAGGGACGAAGAGAGGGCGGTTTTGTCCTTACCTATAGCACTATTGCCTCCATCGTTAAATATCCCTTTTCCTCTATCGGGTCGAAAGGGAAGTTCGGCTTCTTCGAGACTGAGCAAGAAAACTATGAGAAGATAGCAGAGCACTTAGGGCTCCTAAAACTTTCTCAAGACGGTGAGGCGCCTGTCTTTGCTCGCCACCCGCTCGTCTACCTCGTGGAAGCGGCAGACGATATTTGTTACCAGATTATGGATCTGGAGGACGCCTACAAACTAAAGATACTCAGCCTAGAAGAGTGCCAAAACCTCATTAAAGCCTTCATCCCTGAGGAGCAATTTCCAAGCGTAGAGGCAGTAATCGCCAAAGTCACGGATAGAAATGAACAAGTAGCTTACCTCCGCTCTGTAGCTATGGGCAGACTAGTCTCAGCGAGTACTGAGACCTTCCTAAAGCACGAAGAGGAAATCCTCTCGGGTACCTTCCGTGGCTCCCTTATCGAAGCACTACCAGATAGAGAAGCGACTGCCTACCAAAATGCCAGAAAAGTAGCTTTCGATAAGATTTACTTCACCAAAGATGTACTCGACATAGAGTTCGCAGGTTTCCGTATATTTGAGTATCTATTGGATACAGTTATCAAAGCACAGACCAAGCCAGACCATGCGTATAGCAAGCTATGGCTCAATAGAATCCCTGAGCAGTACGATATGCAACGCCCTACCATGTATGGTAAAATCCAAAGTGCTCTCGACTATATCAGCGGCATGACCGATGTATACGCACTCGATCTATACCGTAAGTTTACGGGCATGAGCTTGCCAGCTATCTAAGATTATTCACTCAATAAATATTTTGCCGTAATAAATAAATGAATACAACACTACAAGAAATTACAACAAAGGTAGAAAAGATACACGCTGCCCTAAAGGAGCAAGGGCTACAAAACATACTACTCCGCAGCATTCCCAATTGCTTATACATCACAGGTAGTGTATCACAGAGCTTTATCTTCGTGGATAGGTCGCGCGAGCTACCTATTATATTTCTAGAGCGACCTACTAACACATTGGAGGGGTACCCAGAAGAACTCATCTACAATATTCGCAAGCCAGAGCTCATTCCTGAGATTCTATCGGAGATAGGGCTATCCATCAATGAACAAACCGCGCTCGAATTGGGCTACTTGCCTGTTACAGAGTATCAGCGACTCAGTAAACTCTCACCTAGTGGGGTTAGTACCGCTGATGGCTCTACTCTAATGCGCAACGTAAGAAGTATAAAGACGGAGGCAGAACTTACTGAGACACGCAGACTTGCCCATGTCCATGCCGAAATATATCGACTGGTACCTGAGTTTTATCGCCCTGGTATCACAGATCTTGAGCTACAGCACGAACTTGAATACCAGATGCGCCGTAGAGGTTCTATCGGAATATTCCGGGCCTTCGGTGCACGTATGGAGATCCACATGGGCAATATGATATGTGGCGCCAATGCAGATAACCCTGCACCCTACGACTTCACCATGGGAGGCAAGGGCGTATATGCCATGCCAATGGGTGCTTCCGGGCAGGAGATTCTCCCAGGGACGACACTCATGGTAGACTTATCAGGCAACTATGGCGTGTACCAAACCGATATCACCCGAACCTATTACCTAGGCGAGCTCCCCGAGGAGGTGGTGCGTGCCCATAACCTTTCCATCGAGTTCCAACGCTGGTTCGAGACCTACGCCAAGGATGGAGCGCCTGTAGCGGAGGTCTACAATTACTTCCAACGTAGGGCAGAGGAGGAAGGTTTTGCCGATTACTTCATGGGGCACAATAATCAGGTTAAGTTTGTCGGACATGGTGTAGGTATAGAAATCAATGAGCAACCAGTCCTTACCGCTCGCTCTAAAGAGACCTTTAGGAGCGGCATGGTCATCGCCCTCGAACCGAAGTTTGTGTTCCCCGAAGTAGGTGCGGTAGGGCTAGAGAATACATTTATCATCGGAGAGAACGGGGCAGAAAACATCACCCCACTACCCGAAGAACTAACTCCATTAGTGATAACAGAATGATGAGACAAAGGATACTCCTACTTCTAGCGGCTCTTCTATTACTGCCGCAAGCATTTTTCGCTCAAGGGATAAAGCCCGCCAAGAATGTAATTTTCATGATTGCCGATGGCACTTCACTGAGCTCTATCTCACTTGCCCGCTGGTACCAAAACCTCGAGGCTGGAAAGCTAACTAAGCTACACCTAGACCCCTATATGAGCGGTACCGTCATCACCTTCTGCTCCAATGCCCCTATAGGCGACTCGGCACCAACTACTTCCACCTATATGAATGGGATGCCAAGCATTCAAGGTATGGTAGGCACCTACCCATATGCCACCGAGAGCGACATCGTGCCTGTAGATAAGGAGATGGCATACCGACCTCTGGTATCTCTCATGGAGGCTACACAATTGCTCCACCAGCGTAAGATAGGGCTAGTCATGACCTCCGAATTTCCACACGCGACACCTGCAGATGCCATTTCTCATAGCTATTCTCGCAAACGCTATGATTGGATTATCCCACAGATGGTACACAATTCTATTGATGTGGTTATCGGTGGTGGCGCTGGTCTAATTAGCGAGGAACAGGTGAAGTTCTTGGAGAAAAAGGGCTACGGCGTATTTCGTAATAATCTCGCTTCGCTCACTGAGCACAAGGGGGATAAGCTATGGAGCCTATTCTCGAAGCGCGATATCCCTTACGATATCGATGCTGTAGAGGGGGTAGACCCTAAGATAGACGAAATGGTGAGCGCTGCACTTACTCATCTTGACCACAACAACCCCAATGGATTCTTCCTCCTTGTGGAAGGGTCTAAGGTAGACTGGGCGGCTCATGCCAATGACCCTGTAGCTATGGCAACAGATATTTTGGCTTTCGATAGAGCCGTTAAAGTCGCACTAGACTTTGCTAAGGCTGATGGCAATACCATTGTAGTCCTAACCTCAGACCACGGCAATAGCGGTGTGAGTATAGGTCGACGAGACCTTAAGAACTATGCGGGAACGCCTAAGGAGCAAATATTTGGTCCGCTAACTAAGATAGCCAAAAGCTCTGTAGGGCTTGCCGAGATGATTACTAAGGCAGAGGAGTCAAAAATAGGAACTCTATTTGAGGAGATAGCCACCTTTGCGCCTTCCGAACAAGAACTAGAAGTGCTCAAGCTACTCCGCAAGCTCGAACTCGCCTCTGACGCTGAGCGCCCTGCCATCAAGAAACAGCTCAAGGAGCTGAACATGACGGGTGAGGGTGCCCTGTATACTGGTGGGCTATCGGACTATATAGCAGCTATCTACCGAACCAAAATGTATATAGGGTTTACCACTAATGGTCATACCGGCGAAGAGACATTCCTAGCGACCTATGCCCCTACGGAAGAACAACGGCTCAAGGGTGTACATACCAATATAGAGCTACATGATTACCTCCGCCAAGCACTGGGCATAGAGCCCACTATGATGGATCTTTCTCACCAATACTTTGCTCCACATAGTGAGGTATTTAAGGGGATGAAGGTATCCATTACGGGTGAAGATGCCAAGGATAAGGTACTCACGGTAAAGTATAAGCGAAAGACGCTCAAAATTCAGAGCTTTACCAATCAACTCCTCATCAATGGCAAACTCCAAGAACTTCCGATGCCGGTAGTCTATGTAGATAAGAGAGGAGAATTCTACCTCCCCACCTCACTCCGAGACCTACTGATGTAATCACCAAGAACTCAAAGGAAGACACTCCCCTACTGAAACTTAGTTAAGGCTCAGTAGGGGAGTATTTACATATTATACCTTCTAGTATGTCTCAACGAAACATAGGGTATGAGGGGGAGATCCAAAGTCAAGTGGTATAGTATATTTCAGGGGCGCAGCGCTGAAAAGTCAACCACTTGGTGCGCATAATCAAGTAAATAAGGAAATAGGAGTCAACAGACCAGTGAAACCTCAGGCACGGATGGTCAACTAGATAGTTAAATTGCCCCGAAAATGGTCAATAAATTCAGGAAAAGACAATCTGACCTTCAAAAAGTCATTTCTAACTTTTACCGGACAGCAATAATACAAAAATATTTAGTATCTTGTCGGTTCAAATAAAAGTTACAACAATAACTATATATTAGGAAGAAAGTATGAGACATGGACTGAGCAATAAGATTGCTCTTACACAGATAGAAGAAAGGCTATACAAGCCACTGAATGCGTACGAACAGGGCATACTAACTACGTACGAACGTATCCCCGTCAATATCTTGCCTACGCCTGAGGAGGCATCCAAAATAATTGCCAATAGCATGGCACTAGACATCCAGGCAAAGGCAAGCCAAGGCAAGCCATTCGTGCTGGTATTATCAGGAGGCACTAGTCCAGAACCTCTCTACAACGCACTCATAGAGCTACACGAGAAGAGTGGTCTGAACTTCGGGAATGTTCACATATTTCCTATGTATGAGTTTGTACCCCTCCCAAGCATGGAGAGTGGTGTGTCGGCTCTGATTGCCAATCACTTTACCAGCAAAATAGATCTCCCTACCGACCAATTGCATCGGCTCAATCATCAGCTGACCACAGATAATATAGGGGAAGCCATCCATGAGTTTGACAAAGCTATAGCTGATCTAGGAGGCATTGACCTACTCGTGACAGGTGTAGGGCGTAGAGGTAGCGTAGGCATCAATGCACCAGGATCAATATTTTCACAAGGCACACGCCTATCCGTGCTCGATGCCACCTCTGTCCAAGAGGCTATCTCCACCTTCAATACCAAAGAGAACGTACCTCCTACGGCAGTAACACTTGGGCTCAAGAACCTAGGGGAGGCGAGAAAAGTTATCCTCCTTGCATGGGGCGAGGCTAAAGCGGATGTTATAAGGAAGACAGTAGAGGAGCGCGTTTCAGACAACGTACCTGCATCCTTCTTCCAGACACATAGCAACGTACAGGTATACACAGACCTACAAGCTGCAAGCCAACTAACACGCATCAATCGCCCTTGGAAGGTAACAACCGTCAATTGGACACCCAAGATGGTTCGCCGTGCTATCGTATGGCTCTGCCAAGAGACGGGCAAACCTATCCTTAAGCTCACCAATCAGGACTACTCCGACCATCAGCTCGGAGAGCTACTTGCAGTGTATGGTTCGGCATACGATGTCAATATCCGAGTATTTAACGACATACAACACACCATCACAGGATGGCCTGGAGGTAAACCCAATGCCGACGACAGCAACCGTCCCGAGCGAGCTTTGCCTGAGCACAAACGTGTACTCATCTTCAGCCCCCACCCCGATGACGATGTGATCTCTATGGGCGGTACATTCCGCCGGCTAGTAGTGCAGAATCATGATGTGCATGTCGCCTATCAGACCTCTGGCAACATAGCGGTCGGAGACGAAGAAGTCATTCGTTACCTCTCTTTCCTCCGCAATACTGCTGAGCACCTCGGGATGCAAGACACCGAACTCTACAAGCATACTGTAGATCTTCGCCATTTTCTACTCCACGACAAGGTAGAGGGCTCTATTGAGACCCCTGATGTACGCTACTTCAAAGGTAATATTCGCGTAGAAGAGGCACGTACTGCAGCTCGCTTTGTTGGGCTTGATGATGACCATATCCACTTCCTCAACCTCCCATTCTACGAGACTGGAGGTATCAAGAAGAACCCACCTACTCAGGCAGACGTAGATATTGTGGTAAAACTCTTGCAGGAGGTTAAGCCTCATCAAATCTTTGTTGCAGGCGATCTAGCCGACCCACACGGCACGCACAAGGTTTGCCTCGATGTTGCCTTGGCAGCAATTGACCAGCTCAAGGAAGAAGAGTGGATGAAGACCTGCTGGATATGGATGTATCGTGGTGCTTGGGCAGAATGGGAGATTGACCATATCGAGATGGCAGTACCAATGAGCCCTGAAGAGCTACGCTACAAGCGTAATAGCATCCTCAAGCACCAGTCACAGATGGAGAGTGCTCCATTCCTCGGGGATGACGAGCGCCTCTTCTGGCAACGCTCCGAAGATCGCAACCGTGCTACTGCTGAGCTATATCAGCGTCTTGGACTGGCTAGCTATGAAGCTATAGAGGCCTTTGTGCGCTATCATCCTGTAGACTAACCCATGTAGGGCATCCCTACACCCAATAGAATAATCTCCTCTCAGGTAGGCATCGCTGCCTTCTGAGGGGAGATTGATTCATACACCATCATTAACGAACTAATTAAGAGAGCCAATCCCACAGTCGTAGGATTGGCTCCATTGGAGAGGAATAGGGCTATTTACAAATTGATTACAATACCTGTGCCCTATTCCACAGAGACTCAAAACATAATATATCTATCGAAAGAAAATGCCCTTATTCAGCAATAACAATGTCCCTTCCCTGCTGATAATCGTAGAGAGTCAGCGAACGTAGTTGATAGAAGTAGTACCAATAGAGGTACATTTCATTGATGTAATTAGCTCGTGCTGAGTCCTTAGAAATCTGTGCATCGGCAAGGTCTAGTGTATTAATCTTACCGATCATAAAGCTCTCCACCGAAGTATTATACCTCTGCTGTGCTATCTCATCGGATGATTGAGCTATCTCCATCTGCGTTGCCTGATTATTGTAGTGCTCCACGAGGAGGAAGAGGTCTTGATTGAAGTCTATTTGCTGCTTCTTGACCTGAGCTAGAGCCACCTCACGATTACTCTCTGCCACTTTTACCTGACCACGTCGCTTTCCCCAGTCGAGCAATGGGATCTTCACACCCACTTGTACCACCTGATTATCTATGAGGTGCTGGTACGCTGGGCGGAATAGCTCATCTTGCCCAGTATAGCCTACAGAGGCGAAGAGACTTATTTGCCTTAGATTACCCTTGGCTTGTGCCACCTCATAGTCCGCCTCTAGCTGTCGACGACGAATAGTCTGTAACAAAGGATTATTCTGAGTCGCTTTCATCAGCACATCCTCGTAAGTAATAGCGGGATACTGCGCAGTTTCTGGGACAGTAGCTTCTACTTGAGTATGCTCTCCCAGTCCGAGGAAGGAGGTAAGGGCGAACATGGCTGAGCGGTGTCTAGAGCGCTGGTCGGTGAGCTTACTATCGGCATTTAGCGAGGAGAGGCGGAGCTGTAGAAGTTCATTCTCAGATATCTGCCCCATCTCTCTTCTTGCCTTAGCTATCTCATAGATACGATTGGCATTGGCTTGGTTCTGCTCCGCAATCTTAAGGTTCTCCTGAGCCATTAGGAGTGCGAAGTAGAGGGAGATGGTTTTGAGCGTAACTTGCTCTACATCCGCCAAGTACTTAGCTTGAGCCTCTTTGTATCGGACAGGCTCTATCTTGCGAGCCCATTTAAAGTGGTTTGTGCCAAAAATAGGTTGCTCCAAGGTTATCCCTACAGGCACGCTCAGGAAGGAAGGTTTCTGTCCAGGCATATTGAGGGGATTAAGGTACTGGAGTGAAGAACTTAGGCGCACCTTACCACCTGTAAACCATAAATTCTGTTCTATAGATAGTTCGCCCTTGAGCATCAAGGAATTGGTGCGAACAAAGCTCTGGCTACCATTGGCATTTTGATATAGATTATAGCTCCGCTGATAATTGGGCAAGGTACCCGTGAAGGTAACCTCTGGCAATAGCTCTGCTTTATAGGTACGGTAGCTCCAATAGGCACGCTGATATTCGTTCTTAGCCACCTGAGCCTCTACCGAAGCATCGTGAGCTTTCTCTATAGCTTGCCCGAGGGTGAGCACCTCTTGCCCAGTGCATACAATAGGGGCAAGTGGTGCTACAGCCCAACAGAACAAACAAACAATGAAAAAATAGTATCGTCTCATATCATTATATTGTATTACTCCTCTGCCAATGCAACTGCAGGGGACATATTTATAGCTTTGCGAGCAGGGAGCCAAATCCCCACTATAATCATCACACAGAGGAGGGCAACGGTAATAGCCATACCTATTAGGTAGCGCTGTAGCGACAGCTCCATATACTCTGTGCTAAGCACCTCTTTCTGCCCTAGCACATAGAGCACAACCATACTTGGAATCATAGCTGTAGCTAAGATTATTAACCCCTCGGCATAAAACTTCCCTAGAACGCCCCTAGGGGTATCACCTAAGACCATCCTCAGACCTATCTGCTGCCGACGTGCCTGAGTCCGGAACCAAAAGACGCCCATCACACCTAGAAAGATATTCACTAGGAGAAAGAATACCAGTAGCATCTTAGTCTTGAGCTCATTCGTCTGGCTTCTTTGAAAAGAGGCTTTATTATCTGGCACATAAGTAATCTCTTGGGGATAGAAGTTGCCAGCCTTTAGTCGAGGAGCCAATTGGCTCCAGAAATAATGCCTAAAGTCTTTATCATCCTCTGCCTTCACCCGAATAGGAAATTGGAAGTACTGGATATCCTGACTAGCATAGTACTTAAAGATATTATACCCCATTGGGAAAGCGTAGTAGCTCGAGAAATCATCGAAGTCATCAAGGCGAACAGGCTTTGAGATAGCCCCTACGGTAGCTCCTTCGCCCTTCATAGCATCTTCTTTATTTTGATTGACAATCATTCCTATTGGATTGGTGCCATCAGGAGCTAGAGCCTCTACAATATCAGGGGTGACAATCCACTCTCTTCGCTTAAGTGCCTCTACAAGTTCATCAGTACTACCATTGACAGACTGATACTTATAGACTTTAAAGAAATCTGGGGAGACATACCGATAAAGCGAATTTACCTGAAAGGTATCTCTATAGAGACTGGTGGATCTCCAGCTCCCCTCATATGGTGCTGATTGCATACAGAAGGCTGCTGCTTCCACCTTAGGGTCATGAGTCAGTCGCTCCATGATATTCTCTATAAATCCTATTTGCTGTTCCTCGGTATAGTCTGCTCTATAGCCCTCACTTGCCTCGCTGAGATATCCAAGCTTCATCATATAGGTATGCTTGATATCGAATCCCAAGGGCTTGTAGTACATACTGAGCGTTACATATATGTTATCTACTATAAACCAAAGGAAGACAGACACGACAGCCAACTCCAACCAAAGGGCTAGATTACTCTTCGACTCATTACGAATGATTTTGAATATATGCTTAATCATCATATTATTTAGACTGTAGAGATTCAACAATAGGGACTCGTGAGACCCTCCATGCAGGGAGAAGGGCTGAAAGGAGGTTCAGCAACAAGCAGAATAGTAAGGCAATAAAGAACACCGTTGGCGTAATCAAAGAAAATGGATCGACACTCAATTCGCCTTGTAGGATTCCAAAGGTTCGCACAGAGAATAGCACGTACTTCAGGACATACGATGAGGCAAATGCTAGCACCAAACCTATCGCCCCACCTAATAGTGTACTCATCAGACTCTCTACCATTACTTGCTTCATTACCTCTTTTCGTGTAGCTCCAAAAGAACGCCTCAGTCCAAGCTCAGAAAGACGCTTACGCATCTGAGACATAGTGATCCCTGAGAGATTAATAGCTGGTACTATAAGGAGTAATAGAAGGGTAAGCGCCAATTGGCAGACTATTTTCTTGACTTCGGGAATATCGCCAGGGTTTTCTCTATGAATATAGCTAAAATGATTGTCGGGCTGCCCACTGAGGTCTGCACTATACTCTGTAGTACCAGCGTTATAAGCCTCCTTGAGTGCCTCTATCTCAGCCCTTATCTTAGGGAAATCTTGCGACGATTTAGCAAGAATATAAGCTCGGCAGATACCGGACATCCCTTCAGCTCCCTCAAAAAGCATAGGCTCCGAAGTGATGGGAGTCCACAGCTGTCCATACGCAGCCTCTGCTAAGGTAGAGATATCCTTAACAACACCTTGGACAGTATACCCTGTATAATTGAGCTCTATCCTTTCTCCTGAAACATCAGTACGCCCAAACACTTTCTTAGCAAGCGACTCCGACAACACTGCCTTTCTAAGACCCGAAGAGACATCTGCTAGATCAAAAGGGCTACCATCGATAAAATCAAATTCGAAGACCTTCCAGAAGCCTTCATCCACTCGTCTGAGGTCGTAGCTCTCAGCAATGTCACTTCCAGGACGACTTACAAGAGTCAACCGAGTTAAACCATAAGCTATAGCGACTGCTTCGGCAGACTTTATAGGTTTCAGTACCTGAGAAGCAAATTGATATCCCATCAGTCCCGAAAACGAACCATCACTATTGCCTTTACTATTGCCTCTCATCCACTTAACATATAGAGTACGATCTCGATTGACTTCAGGTGGATAAGGGGCATTCTTGATCTGGTAGGTCATCACCATTACCATAATCATGCAGATAGCGAGGGCAGTACCAAGTATAGAAATCGTACTTAGTACAGGATTCTCTCGGAGCACCCGCCACGCTTGTTTGATGTATTGTTTCAGCATAGTTTATATTGTATGATAATAAAATGTTTATTCTTCTCTAAGGGATTGAGCTGGAGGTATCTTTGTCACTTTTCGAATAGGAAGCCATACTGCTAGGGTCAAAGTAACAAGCATCACGATAAAGACGATGAGTAAGACCCCTACATACCTTGCGGTGTCGAGAGGGATTAAACTAACACTAGGGAATCCTATATAGAAGAGGATAGCCACTACGATTGCAGCAAGCACAAATGCTACCAATAGAGTAATCACCCCCTCGTAGATAAACATACGAATAGCGCTCCTTGGTGTAGCACCAAACGAGATTCGAAGCCCTATCTCTCCCACACTTTTCTGGGCTCGATTAGTAAATACCCCCACTACGCCAATCAGTATGTTTGTAAGTAAGAAGATGAGTAAAAAGCTATTGAGTAACAAATCATTTCTTACCTCTTTCTCATAAACTTCGAAAGAATCGGGAAGGTATTGGAGTCCGTCAAACTTCATATTAGCTTGCACAAATAATTTTCCTATATCTGCTGAAAACCGCTCCTCAAACCCCTCTTTTGCACTTGATGCTACTCTGATACAGATCTCAGAGTAGAATGGAGAATAGATCATATCTCCTTCCGATAGATTAGAGAGAAGCATAGGTATAGAGCTAGTAAAGCGATTGTTTTTGATAGGATAGATCATTTCATAAATCACTTCGCTCGCCTCATTAAGTGAGGTATCAGTAAAGAGCGTATCTCCTACGACTGTATTACTTTCGCTATTAAAAATATTAAGGACATCAGAGGTAGCGACTCTGTGCTTATTAATTAGAGCACTCTTCACACTTTCTGAATCTCCGTAAACAGAACGTATTTTGAATACATCCACAAAACTGGTGGTAACTTCGGGTGATGCAATTTCCCTTTGTTCGAAAATGCCATACCTAGTAATAAACATCTCGAATGATTTTATCTTAGTCCCAGGCATTGCACCAGTAGACATCGAAACGCTTTCTACTCCATCGTAATTCTTAATTCTGTCGTACAATGACCATAACGCAGCGCTTTGGTCTTCTATGGAGACACTATCTTGGTATTCCTTGTCAAACACCAGGATTTCCTTTAGCTTCACTTGATAGGTATTCTCCACATCCCATCCAGGGTATTGCTTATAGTTGCGTACCTGTACGTAGACTAAGTCTATCGCATACCATAGGAATAGCGCAATAAGAAATAATTCCAATAGGAGAGCGACATTGCTACTACGTTCATTCCACATCTTTTTTAGAATATGCTTAGTCATACGATTACCTCCTTTCCAATGCGTCAATGATACTTCTACGAGATGCTAATAGAGCAGGCACTATTGCCGAAACCATATTGAGCAGTACAGCTGTAATGATGACCACGGCAATAACTTCTAGCCGAATCAAAGTCCACAAAGGAATCTCTATATTCCCCTCTCCGAACAACATTTCCTGCAATGTATAAATAGCTATGACTGAGCATACGAAACCGATGGCGGTACCGATGAGTGTGTAGAGTAAGCTTTCCCAAACAACTTGGTTCAGGATATTTCTATTATTGGCGCCATAAGCCTTTCTAATGCCTATCTCACCTATACGCTTTTTCATCCTTGAGTGGGTCAGACTGGCAATATTGACCGCTGGTACTAGGAAGAATAATGCTAGGAGCACAAATTGTTTTCTATAAGCAGAGGTCAAATCCACTGGATCCAATCCTAATCGAAAAGAGGCTGTCCTAAAGTCATCTGGGGCTCCTAATAGGTCTATCTCTATATCATCACTGGTACTATTAAAGTATTTTACTCTCTCTTGTACCTCTTTGGCAATTTCTTTTTTACCACCATTGCCGTCAGGCATTAGGAAAAGATTGTAAGCACCCACATAACTTTGGGAGGATTCAGACTCCTTAAAGGCAGGCGATGTGTAGGGTACCCAAATATCTCCATACGCATAGGCGATGACTCTCTGTGGTCTCTTGACTACTCCTACGACCTTGTATCTATCGTTGCCACCTAATAAAATCTCTTTTCCAACGGCATCATCTTGGCCAAAGAGTTCAGAAGCCAACTTATCTGACAGAACCACAAGGGAAATTCCTGCAGTCGTTTCTTCAGCGGTAAAATGGGTGCCTGCAATAAACTTGAAATCAAAGAAGTCCCAATACTGTTCGCTAACACCAGTGACAAAGTATTGTCCCTTAGATGGCTGGTCAGGCAAACCAATGGTATTCCTCGAAAATGTATCAAAAGCTACCCTCTTGGTCGTCTTGAGGTCGGTAAAGAATTCTTTAATACTCCTCTCGCCTACCCCCGACATAGACCAGTTCTCAGAACTCTTCTCCACCATTTGCTTCACGATAAGCATCTCACGTCTATGGATTTCGGGTGGAAATGGTCCATACTTCACCTCATCCACTAGCACCAGCACCATAATCATACAGATAGATAGTGCAATACCGAGAATAGTGAGCCTGCTTTGGAGCTTATTCTCACTAAAGCCCCGCCACGCTTGTTTGATGTATTGCTTGAGCATAATATCTTATAGTATAATGTATGTTTATTCTTCTCTAAGGGCTTGAGCTGGAGGGATTCGTTTAGTACGGCGGGTAGGTAGCCATACTGCCAATACCACGGCGCATCCCATAAGAAGGGCAGTAATCAATAGGTCGCCCACAAAACGACGGACATCCAATGGTATTAGTTCCACAGCAAGGAGCTCAAACTGAAACACCACCGCCATTATGATGGCAGACAATACGAGCGCTATCGCCAGCATCAATAGACCTTCGAGTATAAACTGCCACTGTGCTCCCCTAGGCGTGGCGCCGAAAGAGATACGCAGACCGATCTGTCCACGACGTTTCACCACTCTAAACCAGAAGACACCAGCAACACCCAAGAGTACATTCACGAGTAGGAATAGAGCCAATAATCCTTGAGTAAGGAAATCGTCCTTCATCCGTTCCTTTTCGTACTCAAATTGATCGGGATTGTACAGTATTTGCTTAAAGCGATAGTTGCCTGCGCTCAGGGTAGGCGCTATATCCTTGGTAAACATCTCCTGAAAACCATCCATAGCTTCAGGCTTCACTCGGATACTATACTCGATAGCATCGAGCCAATCGTACTGTAGTGGGACTTGCAAATCGACTGGAAGTAAAGAGAAAGGAACCGCTTCTTGAAACCTAGAATAGCGGACTTGCTGTACCTTCCCTCCAATAACGGTCTCTACCTGAGTCATCTCCCCATCCATAAAAGTCGTATCACCTACGAGCGTACCCCCATTAGGAAGTAGTTCTCTTTCGGCATCCTCGCTGATAATCATCTTCCCGTCCCTAAGCGCTTGCTGAACCTCTGCTAGGGTAGCATTGATAGGCTCATATCGGTAAACCTCCAAGAATTCAGGATCCACTAGTCTCCTGAGGCAGGAGAAATGGGCATCCGTCTTTCGAGTTATCACAGGGCGGAACATATTACCAGGCGAACCCGGACGCGATGCCACCGAAAGGCTCACGACCTCTGCTCCAGGAGTCCTCTTGACACGATCGAGTAATGTATAAATATTATCAACATTGTCCTGATACTCAAGTCCCTCTACATACTCTCGACTCTCCTTGGGCACAGACTTTATCTGTACCAAGTACGTGTGCTCAATATCGAAGCCAGTAGGGCTATAGTAATTGCGAAGCGTGCAATAGACCACATCAACTACCGCCCACATAATGAGGGCTATCAACGCAAGCTCGAGGATAATCACCATATTATGCTTACGCTCATTCCATATCAATTTTAGTATATGCTTAGTCATAGTCTATTATGCTTCATAGAGGTTATTAATGATATTACTTCTGGAGGATTTTACGGCAGGCACAATGGAGGCAATTAGATTGAGTAGCAGACAGAAAATAATCACACTTAGGAATATCTCTGGTCGCATAAGGTCCGACACAGAGAGCTGCATCCCCTCCACACTATAGCCCTTAAATAGTATCTTCCGGAGCATAAAGAATCCGCCAATTGAGAGTACAAAGCCAATGACCGTACCTATCACTGTATAGAGTAGACTCTCCCAGATCACTTGGTTCGCAATATTCATAGTACTTGCACCATACGTACGTCGTACCCCTATTTCGCTTGCCCTCTGCTTCATACGCGAAGTAGTCATCAGAGATAGATTAATGGCAGGCACTAGAAAGAATAGGAGGAGTAAAAGGATCTGCTTCCTATTATATGCCTTTACCCGAGTATCTTGATTATCTGAAAGTCTATTGATAGCCTGCTTGTACGTATCAGGTTGTCCTCGGAATGAGAGTGTATAATTTGGCTCATTCGCATTGAACCGCTCTTCAGCCGTAGCCACCTCCTCTCTAATCTTCGCCATATCCTTTCCATTCCTAGCCAGCATTACAAGACGGAAAGAACCCGTAAGAGAAGGATCATTAGGATCAAGTAACATAGTACTGGTATAAGGAATCCAGATAGAGCCATTGGCATAGTTCATAAGGTTAGAAGGTTGCCTCACCACTCCTACTACCCTGAACTCCTCTTCGCCATTGAGGATAAAAGACTTCCCTACCACGTCATCAGACTCGAAGAATTCTCTAGCCACCTTGTCCGTGATAACCGCTACCTTAGCTCCGGCTTTCACCTCGGCTTCGCCAAAAGCACTACCAGCCACGAAGGTATAGTCGAATAGCCTCCAATTACCACCATTGGTGCACTCTACATACATAGACACATCGGTGCTGCCCCCTGGCAATCTTACACCAATCCTATCTCCCGTATAGAAATATAGGGCTTCGGGAGTCTTGAGGGGAAGGAATACTTCCTTAATCGTCCTCATCCCTAATCGGCTGTTATTCGTCCCATTTTCCTTGCTGTCCACGGTGATACTCTTCACATAGAGCGTACGGTCTCGTGTATTCTCAGGGGCAAAGTTGCCGTGCCTTACCCTATCGGTCATCACCAGAATCATAATCATGGCTATAGAAAGTGCGGTACCAAGTATCGTAATCGTACTCAGCACAGGATTCTCTCGGAGCACCCGCCACGCTTGTTTGATGTACTGCTTGAACATAATAAGATTATTCGGACTTTAGTAGTTTGGAAATATCGAGCTGATAAAGTTTGCGAGCCACAATACGGACACAGAGATAGAGTATGTACTACTCATAGATCTACTTATGTTGACAGTCTTAGACGCTTACTTCTCTTCAAATCGCTGTACCCTAACCATCTCCGCTATAGAGACGCATTGGCTTTTTCCACGCTTCTGCAAAGGGGGCGTGTCGGTACCGTGAGGGACGCTATCCACTTTTCCAAAAAGTTTTCCGTCCTTGGAAAGGTATGTTTCCATCGTTGGAAACTTTCTTTTCCATCGTTGGAAACTTTCCTTTCCCTCCTTGGAAACTTTTCTTTCCATCGTTGGAAACTTTGCATACCCACGTAGGAAACTTCCGGCGCACTACCGACTGCCATCATTTGATACAGACCAACCCTGGTGGCACGCTCTATTTGCAGCCATGGAAGTAACCCGAAAAGCCTAGGCGTTTCTATAGAGAAGTAATGGTTTAGCATAGGTATTTGGTGTGGGCAAGGTGCACTTCTTGGTACAATACGTTATCGGATATTAACGCCACGTATCTTACCCTCAATCTCTTGGGGCTTACCATAGAGATTGATGTCGGCACCAGTACTAGCACCTACCTTGGCTTTCTTTTTGATGGTAATAGAGATATCACCCGCAGTAGATGCTGAACAACGACCATTCTGCACCACTAGCCCCCGAGCACTGATATCAGCACCTGTAGAGCACTTTAGTGTAGCAGTGCTAGCACGCCCTGTGAGGTCTATATCCGAACCAGTAGTACAGACGAGAGAAGCATTAGCTACATCTATCATACCTTCTACCGATGCACCGGTGGTGACATGGCAATTAAAGCCCTTAGCGGTGAGGGCTAGCCCCTCCACCTCGGCACCTGTAGTAGCATTGATAGAGAGGTCTCCCTCTAGCTTCAGAGGAGTACCAAACTTCACCTCAGCACCTGTGGTCACTTTGATAGCACTAAGTGAGGGCGCCGATACGGTAGCTTTTAGGATTACCTTCCTGGGCTTGTTGTTGTTCTTTTGGTTCTCAAGCCCCAAGATAAGACGACCATTCTTCACCTTCATCCGCACACGGTCTGCCACCTCTTCGGAGTATGAGACCTTGATGGAGGTGGTAGCGCTCTGTGTAAAGGTAATATCCCAACCCACTGAGGCATCGATTCTATCAAAGTTGCCGAGGTGCGATAAGTCTTCATCCACAGTCTTCTGAGCAGCACAAGTTGCAGCGCTCAGAAATAGAGCGACCACGGTGATCAGAGTATACTTAATATGATTCATAATGATTGCAGTGTAGGGATTAAGAGATCTGACGACCATCGAGGAAGCGTAGCACCCTCTGTGTCTCAGCAGCCTTGGACTCATCGTGCGTTACCATCACTATCGTACGCCCATCTTCCTGATTGAGCTGGTGGAGCAGCGACATAATCTCGGCACCCATCTTGGAGTCGAGGTTACCAGTAGGCTCATCGGCTAGGATAATCGATGGATTACCAATCACGGCACGGGCGATAGCCACTCTCTGGCACTGACCACCTGATAGCTGAGCTGGGAAGTGCTGCATGCGGTGGGATAGACCTACTCGCTCTAGCACTGCCTTGGCTAGCTCACGGCGCTCTTTGTCGCCCACCTTACGATAGAGGAGCGGCAGCTCTACATTGTCCAGTACGTTGAGCGAATTGATAAGGTGGAAACTCTGGAAGACAAACCCAAGGTGTTCGTTACGGAACTTAGCTAGCTCCTTATCGCCCATCCCCTCGGTACTCTGACCATTGAGCATAATCTTGCCCTTGGTAGGCTTATCGAGCAGACCCATTACATTAAGGAGGGTAGATTTACCGCATCCTGATGGTCCCATAATGGAAAGGAACTCGCCCTCCATTACCTCGATATTCACGTTTTCCAATGCCACGGTCTCAATCTCCTCTGTACGGTAAATCTTGTAGACCTCTTGAAGTTCAATCATCTTCTTCATAATCGTTGCTTTGTTATATGTTATTACTTAATTTCAACTGTCCTATATAGTACAAGCATCGTGCCAAAGGCAATAACTAATTGATAGTCAACACTTGTATTTTCTATGAGTGTCCGTTTCCGAACACCTACTGTCCGCATCCGAACACTCTCACTCCTCTTTTAGAGTCTCTGCAGGGGAGATCTTGAGGATACGGCGAGCAGGCAACCAGATACTCAGGACGATTACCCCAGTAACCACCAAGTAACTCGTCACCATCACTGCGACAAATCTCAAGGTATTGAGTGGCTCTATATCAGTATCGAGTATCTCCATCCTAAAAAAGATGGCAATCATAGCGATGGTCAATAGGAATGCTAGGGTAAAGATGATAATACCCTCACGATAGTAGAGCCTCAGCACACCCTTAGGCGTATCACCAAGGGCGATACGCAAGCCTATTTCTCCTCTCCTCTTCTGAGTCCTATACCAGAATACTCCTGAGATGCCCAAAAGGATATTGAGCAGTAGAAAGAGAAGGAGATAGCCGTTGATTTTGACCGTCTTCTCAAAGGTCCTGCTCTCAAAGGTATTGGCATCACCAACAGCGAAGATATCGCTCATCTCCATATTACCAATCCTTAGTCGTGGTGTCATTTCTTCCCTAAAACGCTCGGCAAACCCCCTCCCTACTCCTGACTTTGGGACTACGCTTATCTCTACCATCCCAATCCAAAATACTTCTGCGAGATCAGTATGAGTGAGTGGTGTGATATAAAAGGGTTCTACATTGGAAAACCTCGTGTATCGAGAGTCCTTAGCTATTGCCCCGATAGCTCCTATTGCGGTGGCACTCTCTTCTTGAATAGGATTATCCCATAGGTCAGTCCCAATGGCTGACACTCCCGTCTCCTCAATTATCTTGGCGATTCCCTCATTCACGATGATTTGTCCATCTCGGAGTGCTTGAATGAGTCTGCTATTACTCCCATTGACCTCTTCAAATTGATACATCTCTACCGCCTCAGGAGACATGACCCTCCAAGCGGCTTTCAGAGGGAGAGTATCTAAATAAATCTGATTGAAGTATTTGGACTTTGTCTCTGGACGACCATGTATAGATACCGCTACTCTATTCACTTCAGGGTGATTTCTTATCCTATCTACAATGGTTTGGATGGCTTCTACCCTATCATCCATTGTAATATCTGGATTGTAGTCAGGATGAAGCTCAGACATATCATCAAGTGTGATAATATAGATGTTGTCAATGCTATACCCTAATGGTTTGAGGTAAGTATGTAGAGCCGGATATGCTCTATCAATGACAAACCAAAGGAAGGTACTGATAAGGAAAAGCTCGATAATAAGTGCGATATTGCTCTTTCGCTCATTCCAGATAATCTTTAGTACATGCTTATTCATAATTATCGGCGACTTAGGGAATGAAGAATACTCTTTCGCGACATTAGAAATCCTGGAATGGTACTGGCTAATAGATTGAGTAGCAAACAAAATAACAAACAGACTACAAATGCACTCACATCGAATAATTGCCACACAGGGAGCTGCACATCCAGCCTATTCCAACCCATAAATAAGATACCTCGAAGACCATATACCGACAGAATGGATAGAAAGAAGCCAAGGATACCTCCAATCAATGTATAGAGAAAGCTCTCTATAATTACCTGAGAGAGGACTGAAATACGAGATGCCCCGTATGCTCTCCTCAATCCTTGTTCTCCGATTCTCTGTTCGTAACGAGAGTAGGTAAGTACAGAGAGATTGATAGCGGGGACAATAAGGAATAACAGAATCATCACAATACCAATCGTCCTATCTCGTGATTTCGACTCTGGCTCCATGAAGTATTTATCAAATTCGTACACTTCAACCCAAGTTTGAAGTCCCTCTCCATTATTGGCACTTATTTGGATCTCCTTCTGCTTTGCATTGTACTGGGCTAGAAGCTGATTAAACTCGCCTTTGATTGTCGGATATTCCGAAGGGCTATTAGCTAAAATAATAGCAGAATACTCTCCTGAAAATGTGGCTTTTCTCCCAGTGGTAGTCATCGAAGTATAAGGAATCCACACTTCCGAATATCCAAACCCCAAGAGGTTTGACGGTGTGGATACCACCCCGATAATTCTATACTCTACGTAATTGATCAGTAAATCCATGCCCACCACATTACTCTGATGAAACATCTTCTTTGCCAAGCCCTCACTCACGATGGCTTTCTTGGCGCCCTCCTCCATATCGGCAGGGTTAAAGCCTTCACCATGCAGGAAAGAGAAGTCAAGAGCTCTAAAGTAATCGAGATTAACCCTTAATACTTTACCTTTGGACTGTCCTTCATAATTTGGTAGCATCAGGTCATATTTTTCCTGACTAATCAGAGCTACAGCCTCTGCACTTTCTAGCGGGGCTAATAGCTCTTGATATAGAGATAAGTTGATTCCAGCTGTCTCATTGTCGCCATCAGACCTGTGATAATCGAGGTTTTGGATATAAAGGGTACGATTGCGATTGCTCTCAGGAGCAAAGTTATCGGTCTCCACCCTCCTTGTCGTAAGCATTACCATAATCATAGTGATAGCTAAAGCTGTGGCGATAATGGAGATCGCACTGAGGATTAGGTTTTCGCATAGCGTACGCCACGCTTGCTTTAGATACTGTTTAATCATAAACTATTCTTCATTGAGGATGACGGCGGGGTCGAGCTTAGAGGCTCTGCGTGCAGGGATTAGAATGCCCAGTAGTACTACGAGCAGGAGGACGGCAAAGGTAATTCCTTGGGTCACCCAGAAGCGCCCCCAGGTATAAGGCATACATTCTTGGAAAGTATAGGTAATCTCGAAGTAGGCGAGTAGTATCATCACGACAAGCGCCGGTAGGTAAGCCATGAGTAGCATCAATAGGCTCTCCCGAGCAAAAACCCCTTGAATCCCGCTCCGAGATGTACCAAGCGCAATCCTTACACCGATTTCTCCCCGTCGTCGTTCGACCATAAACCAGTAGGAGCCTAGTACCCCTAGGAATACAATAAACATAAAGAAGATGACCAACCCTTGAATAAGGCTCAGGTACTGAGGCACATTGATATTGGTCAGATAGTAATCTCTTTGGGCACTTAGGGGTCTGACATCGGTAAGATAGAAAGGCCCTATCTCTAGTTTATCCCTCATCTCATCAAAAAACTCTCTAGCAAATCCCTTATGATCCTCCTCTGCCTTTACCCTAAAGATATAGGTGACGATGCCATACCTTATTCTAGGATCTACCATCGGTGTATATATAAAGGAGTCGTACTCAGTAAAGTAATCGAACTTGGTAGGTGCACAGATACCCGTTACCACATAGTTAAGCTCAGGGACATAGTAGTCTCTAAACTCCTTGCCCACGATATCTTGGCTATGAAATAGTGAGTCGGCAAACTGTGGCGATAGCACTGCACCCTGAGGGAAGTTGATTGTCCACTGGTCGGGCTTCCCTGCTAGCATCTCTATCTTCATCACATCGAAGTACTCTTGACTCACGTAGCGTATAGTAGCACCTATCCCATGTTCGCCATCGATGGTATAGCCTTGCCCCATATACATATTACCGGCATAGGGTCTAGTCCCCACATAATAGGCGGCACACTCTATAGCGGGGTGCTGCGCTATCACTCTATGGATCTGGAACTGAGGCTCTATCCAATAGGTGTCGAGGCTATCTCGCATATCGTTAGTAAACTTGAAGTCTGGGGCTCTCTGGACATAAAGCTCATAGACATGGTCAGTATTCGTACCCATTGGCTCTAGCCTCTTATAGGTCATCACGAATAAAAAGTCCACGCAGTACCAAAGTATGATACTTACTAGGAATAGCTCCAATAGAAGCCAGCGATTGCTCCTACGATGCGATAATATTTGCTTAAAAGCTATCTTCCACATATTCTTATACGGATTTAAGAGTTTCTACAATAGGAGTTCTAATCGCCCTCAACACTGGTATAATAGCAGAAAGCGTATTGACTAATAGACAAAATAGCAACATCACGAGGAAAAGCTGTGGACTAAAGAAGAAGCTCCAAGGGATCCTAAAGTCATCCGCCGTAGCAAAGAAATTGATCGAAGTCGCCAAGATACTATCCTTTAATATCACGATCATTCCGATAGATAGGATCATTGCCAATACACCTCCAAGGAGTGTGAGCATCAGATTTTCACTAAAGAATTGCCACATGATCCTCTGGCTACTCGCACCATAGCTCTTCCGCACTCCTACCTCTGCCATGCGCTTCTCTATCTGAGAGGAGTGGATGCCAGCCATATTCACTGCTGGGATAAGTAAAATAATGATAAGAAGTGCTCCAATAAGTAACCCTCCATTAAGCTTCTTGGCATTCCCCATATAGTATTCACGAAAATCAGAAGCCAATTCGATGTGAATCTTATCAATATCCTCTACCCCTACATTAAAGGCATAGTCATCAAGTCGATGAGCATTGTACTCCTCCACCTTAATAGCTATTTGTTTGGCCACTTTATCCTTGGGGTAGCCTTCCTTTACAAGGAGCGTCGCCATAAGCTCGCCCCGAAGGTCTTTGGCATCATCATGCCAGTCAAAGTCGGAGGGGTCAAAGGTGCGCCATATCTCGCTATAACTATTGGTAAAAATCGAGCTTACACTCTTCACCACGCCCACAATCTTATTTTCCTGTCTAGCAATATTGATGGTCTTCCCTACCACATCGTTGGTACCGTAGAGGGCATTTGCCAATTTATCGGTAATAATCACCTCCATGCGGTTGGCGTCGCTCTGCTCCTTGGTAAAGGGCGCACCTGCCACGAAGGTATAGTCATAGATACGGAAGTAGGCATCGTCTACACGCATGTAAGTACGGCTATAGGAATTGTCTCGGCTAGTTCCCGCATGGGCAGAGTTGCCAGACATCCTGTAGTTGGTGGTATAGGAAACCTCTTCCACTCCTTCCAAATCCTCAAAGATAGCCTTGGCTACCACTGAAGACATACCTATATTATAGTCCGCATTTAGTTTATTGTTCCATGAATAGCCCATAGTGCTTCTCAGGATACGACTGCGGTTACTCTCAGGTGCAAGATCATTGGTCTGCAGAGCATACACCATATAGAGTACCATGCAGAAGGTGATAATAAGAGCTGTGGCAAGCACTACAATCCCCGAGTACAAGGGGTTGTCGCGCCATAGCTTCAGTGTTTGTTGGAAAAATCGTTTCATAGTCTTATTCTTCATTGAGGATGACAGCAGGGTCGAGCTTAGAGGCTCGGCGAGCTGGTATGACGACGCCGAGGAGTACCACTACCAAGAGTACCACGAAGGTTATCGCTTGAGTTACCCAGAAGCGTCCCCAAGTGTAAGGCATACACTCTTGGAAGGTATAGGTAATCTCGAAGTAAGCGAGTGCCACCATGGAGAATAATGCCGGGATATATGCCATGAGTAGCACCATAGTCGATTCTCTCATAAGGAAAGTTGTGACCTGGGAGGGGCTCGAACCTACCACCATCCTCAGAGCAACCTCTCCTCTTCGGCTTTGTACCATAAACCAGTAGGAGCCGATAATACCAATAAAGACGATAAAGAGGAAGAAGACAACTAATCCGATAGCGATACTTATATACAAGGGAATACCCAAGGAAAGGTCGAACTTAGATTTAATCTTACCGTAAGATTCTACTTTGAACGGATAATAGTCCCCTATCTGTAGCTTGTCCTTTATCTCAGAGAAGAAGTCCTCAGCGAACCGAGGGGAGTCTACATTCTCCTTGACCCTAATGATAAACGGGTAGCCCATATACTGGGCAAACTTAGGAATCGGCAAGTAGACAAATGAGGTATACGGACTATAGATATCGAACTTAGTTGGTTGGACAATGGCAGTCACTGTGTAGTAATCGTCCTTCCCCTCCATCAAAGAAACATCATAGAAGCGCTTTCCTATCACATCCTTCTCTCCGAAGACACTATCGGTAAAGACCTCAGTTACCACTGCGCTCTGTGGGAAAGTACTATTCTGCCAATCGCCTATCTGCCCTTGCACCATAGCTATTCTAAATACCTCGAAGAAGTGCTCCTCCACGTACCGCACCATGCCATTATAGTAGCGGTCCTCCTCTTGTTCCTGCCCCTCTCTGCGGTACGCTTGGAACATTGGGTCTGTGGCATAGAGCTCTGTGCCCAAGAAATAAGTAGCAGACTCTACACTGGGGTGCTCCTGAAGCATCCTAAATATCTGCTCTCTTGGCGCCATTATGAGCTGCTCTCGCTCCTCATCGCTATAAGAGTCCAAGGTACGCTTCGGCATAAACCTCATGGTCACCTTATACACATGCTCGGTATTGACGCCCTGTGGCTCCATACGCTTTGCCCCTATCACATAGAGAAAGTCCACACAGTACCATAATAGTATAGAGACCACAAATAGCTCTGTGAGCAACCATAGTGTACTTCTCTTATTCGCTCTAATCTGCTTATATGCTAGTTTCCACATAATCTTATGCTCCTTTAAGGGTTTGGATGATCTCCTTCCTAGTCGCAAGATAGGCTGGGAGTATCACTGATAATGTATTGAGAAGTAGGCATAAGACAATTACGACTACGAGTAGACGGATATCGACAAAGAAGTTTATCGGGAGGGCAAACTCCGTTGCTGTATCAAGCGTCAGTTGATTCCCAAGGAACTCGTTCCTAAACAGCCCTATCACGCCATACGATAGCAATAGGCCTATAATCCCTCCTAATAAAGTCAGCACCAAGCTCTCTCTAAAGAAACCGCCAATGATAGAGCTACGAGTAGCGCCATATACTTTCCGAATACCTATCTCCGGTATTCTCTTGGAGAGATTGGAAGAGACCATACCCGCGATGTTGATTGTGGGCACCACGAGTATTAGCAATATAAGGATACCAAAGACCATAGAGGGATTGACCTTACCACCAAAGAAATACTTCTCCGCTACGGTATGCGCTTTGGTCTTCAGGTAAAGGTCATGATTGGAGAGCACGGTGCTATTATACACCTCTAGATTGTGGGCAATCTGCTCTTTCACCTTCCCTATAGGATAGTTGGGCTTGAGCAATAAGACACCTCTTACCTCTCCAAGTGCGCCATCGTATTCCGGGAAATCGAAACCATCAGGTCTAAAGGGACGGAACACCTCAGCATACGCATCGGTGAATAGCGAACTTACCTCCTTTATCACCCCCGATACTTTGTGCTCAGCACCATTTAGCATAAGCACCTTCCCTATCACGTCAATAGTCCCATATAGTTCTCGTGCGAGTCTATCCGTAATAATAAGGTCATTACTCCCCGCCTCGGTCTGCTCTTGGCTAAAGGGAGCACCTTGTAGAAACTCATACTGGAACACCTGGAAATAGTTACCATCTACCCTTCTACCCTTACACGCACGTGTATTAACTACATCGGTACCAATCATCCACTCCGCTACTTCCTGATCCGAATCTATTACATAGCTAATGCGCTCCAGCCCCTCTACCTCACCATACACTTGCTTTATAGCAGAAGTAGACATGCCACTAGCAAATGGATACTGCTCGCTCTCCCCTTTCTGATAAAACGAACCTATATCCGTAAAAAGGGTACGGCTACGAAACACCTCGGGTGCTACATCCTTGGTTCGGAGACTATACACCATATAGAGTACCATGCAGAAGGTGATAATAAGAGCTGTGGCAAGCACTACAATCCCCGAGTACAAGGGGTTGTCGCGCCATAGCTTCAGTGTTTGTTGGAAAAATCGTTTCATAGTCTTATTCTTCTTTCAATGTATCTGCCGGTGGTGTCCTTAGGATATGCCTGGCTGGCAGCCAGATACTCAGGATAATCACCGCAGCAGTGACCAAATAGGTGATGACCATACCGATAACAAACCGAGTGGCATCTAGTGGCTCTAGCTCGGTATTGAGGATATCGTACTTAAATAGAGCTACAAAGACAGCGATAGAGAGTACAAAAGCCGAGCTAAAGATGAGCAATCCCTCCTTATAATATAGCCTAAGGACACCCCTAGGCGTATCCCCTAAGGCTACACGAAGCCCCATCTGGCTCTTCCGCTTCTGTGTCCTGTACCAGAATACCCCAGAGATACCCAAGATGATATTCGCCAATAGGAAAAGTACCAATAGCCCATTCAATAGTAACTGTCGCTCAAACATGCGCCCGCTATACACGCTCTCCTCTTGGAAGGAACGGACATTTTCAAGCTGCATATTACCCAGCTGCAATTGCTCCTTTAGGTCGGTGCTCAATCGTTCAGCAAAACCCTGCTCTCTACCTTCCTTAGCTTTCACATTGATCTCTAGGGCTATATTATTATCCTTGGTCAATGGCGTAATCATAAAGGGGACATGATTGGTAAAGCGTGTATCGCGCATGTCTTTCGCAATTGCACCCACCACGCCTATCAAATTCCTATCCGAGTCGTCTGCACTATTATTATAGATTGAAGTACCAATAGCATTAGGGCCAATCTCTTCTGCCAATGACGCACTTATTATCACCCGTCCTGCCTCTAGCGCACTCACCAGCTTCTCATCATCGCCCTGCACCTCTTCTAACTGGTACAAGCGTGCTGCCTCTGGCGATAACGCTCTCCACTTCACATTTTTCAATCCGAGAGTATCTGCCCATATACCCATGCTCCACCAGTTACGAGACTCGGGACGACCGTGCCAAGAGAGTCCCACCTCAGCCACATCGGGATGCTTCCGAATACGCTCTATCATGGTATAATAGTCCTCTACTTGCTCTTCGGAGGTAAGATCAGGATTGTAGTGTGGGGATTTCTCAGGCACACTAGATAGAGAGACGATATACACATTCTCCACACTATAGCCCAAGGGCTTGAGATAAGTCTTGATGGGAGCATATATCGTATCTATCACGTACCACAGAAATAGGCTAATCAAAAATAGTTCCAAGAATAGAGCGATATTACTTCTCCGCTCATTCCATACCGTCTTTAACAATTGACTTTTCATAACTTACCTACGATTTAGAGCATCAATAATTTCCTTCCTCGACATCAACCAAGCTGGGATAATACTAGAGAGGAGGTTGAGGATAATACATAAGAGGAGCGCAATAAAGAAGCTACCAGCATTGAATACCTGCCACCAAGACATTTCGAAATTGCTACCCATGAAGTCCAAAAATAGGAGGTTACGCATAGCGTAGACGGCTACAATCGAAAACAAGAAGCCTAGCAACCCTCCGATAAGAGTATAGAGGAGGCTCTCTGTCATCACCTGACTCAGAATAGAACCACGTGGCGCACCATACGAACGTCGTATCCCCAGCTCCTCCAACTTCTGCTCATGCCGTGAGAAAGTAAGTGCCGATAGGTTTATCGCAGGCACAATAAGGAAGAGCAACATAAAGGCTATCATATTACGCCTATTCTCTGCCGCCTTCTTTGTGTCTCCCATCGTGTCTAGAAAACTACTCATTTCTCGCCAGGTCATCAAGTTGTTATCTTCGTTCAGTATTACCTCTTCATCTATGTGCAATTGGTCGTTATACTCAGCCATCAGTTGCTTAATCTCGGCTTGGATCTTAGGGATATCCTTGCGGTCTTTAGCCAAAATCATTGCCGAATAATCGCCGAAGAACTCTTCTTCTATACTCCCCTGCGTTGATGTATATGGGATCCACATATCGGCATACGACATCCAGAAGAGATTAGATGGCGTACTGACTACACCTATCACCTCAAAGGGCTCGTAATCCATCAGCACAGTCTCGCCTACTACATCAGCGTGCCCAAATAGCTTACGTGCCATAGACTCCGATACGATAGCGGTCTTTAGTCCCGACTCGATGTCTCCTTTTTCAAAACCATGTCCATAGAGGAAGCGGTACTCATAGCAGGTAAAAAAGCCTAGATTGGTTCTCTTGACGATGCTCGTGTAACTATCACTATTGGGCTTAGTGGAAGCAATTTTATTCTGAGGGATAAAGAAGCCCGAACCAATACCCACTGACTCGGGCGTCTTCATCTTGCTTAAGACCTCCTTATAGAGCTTGGGACTCATCTGAGAAGAGCTTCGACTATCTCTCTCCGCATTATAGGTCTGTACGGTAAATACAAATAGCATCCTATCCCGATTCACCTCAGGGGCGAAGTTCCCAGTCTTTACCCTATCTGTCATCACCAAAATCATCATCATAGCAATCGCTAGTGCAGTCGCCATAATAGATATGGCACTGAGGATAGGGTGGGAGAGCAACTTACGCCAAGCTTGCATCAAATATTGTCTTATCATATCATTTACTGATGGTTAGTTTATTACGATTCTTATAGCTACTCATATCCGAAATAACCACTTCGTCGCCCTCTGAGAGCCCCGAAACCACTTCTACTAGTTTGTGATTGCTTTCTCCGAGTTCTACGGTCTGCTTATTCAGCTGATCACCTTTCTTCACAAAGAGTTGGTACTTGCCTGGTCCATTGTAGTAAGCTCCCTTTTCTACCATCAGCACATCCTCCTGAATAGCGGTCATCACATAGACATCTGTCTTGAGTCCAGAGCGGAGTTTCTCATGGTCATCCTTATCGAGCTGTACCGTAAATTGGATAACGCCCCCCTTAGATAGCGGTGTGATATTGGAGACAATGCCACCCAACTCTTCCCTACCAATGCGCACAATAGTCCGAGCTCCTGGATAGAGCCGCTCTGCATAACTATCGGCAATCTCTGCCTCTACCTTGAAGTGCGAAAGGTCACTAATGATAGCCACCTGGCTGCCTTGCGACACCAGCGAACCTAACTCATTGCTCACGAAAGTTAGGACTCCAGCACGAGGCGCACGGATAGCGGCATCGTCGAGAGTGCGCTTAGTCTCCGCCAACACTTTTTGGAAGATAGCGAGGTCTAGTTCTTGCACCTTAATCTCGGCCGAAGTCACCTCCTTATCATTTTGGTATTTCTGACGAGCCTGATCCTGCTCTAGCTTCGCCACATTGTAGCGCAGCTGAGTTTCCCGCACCTTATCGGTAGTTCCCGCACCTATGCTATCTAGGTAGCGTTCATTGCGTACCTCTACCTTGAGCTTATCGAGCTGAAGTTCCTGCACCTGAAGCTTCATCTCTGCATCACTCATAGCGCTTCTATTCTTGAGCTTCAGCTGCTGTAGCTGGTACTGCTTCATCTGCAACTGATCGAGTAGCTTATCATACTCGGTCTGGATGCTCTGTAGATCGAGCTCTACAATAGGGGTACCGATACTAACCGTATCACCAGGGCGCTTGAGCACAGAGACGATTCGGCTATTGATAGGGGCTAGCACAATCTCCTCAAAGCTAGGCTTTACTCTGCCCGAAGCGCTAACAGAAACCTCGATAGTCCCACGGGTAATCACCGAGGTCTTGAGGTTTTTCATCCCAATCGAGGGGCGAAGAAGTAATATCACGCCCGCAACAACTGCAATCCCAGCTAGGGCAATAAGCCCCACCTTTGTCCATCTCTTCCGCTGCTCTTTCCTGAGCTGTTCTATTGGTATCTTCCTATCCATAAACTAAATAGTTGGTTTTTGTTTTCTACACCACTTATTACAAAGCGCGTGCCAAAGCACATAAGTATTTGATAATCAATAGTAGTACATTTCCTTAGTGTCCGTTTCCGAACACCTAGTGTCCGCCTCCGAACACTCAGGGTACCAGAGACATCAACGGTAAGAAGTAGCGCACTGAAAACGACTCCCTACCTAGATTCCGCAAAGTATGCGTTAGCCCCTGATTATTAGTAGGTGGCGCTATTGATAATTAAAGCCCTGTATTCAAGGAGAATACAGGGCTTATGTCC
>NZ_KB904233.1 GCF_000379925.1 Porphyromonas levii DSM 23370
CATGCACAAAATATACTTGAAGCCATTTGCTACAACATCAAAAGAGCTCCCCAGTTATACCTCAATACATTATTGCAAAATGAAGAAGCCTCTATAAGAGGAGCACTTGTTATGAGATAAGTACTAGAAATCCTCTGTAAAAGCTCATATTTAGAGCTTTTACAGAGGAGAATAATCAAAAAACAAGGCGATTTTTCAAGCTAGACAAGACGAAAATCTGAAAAAAGGTCAGTCAAAAACGTCTAAACTCGAATGTGCAACAGTCTCATATAAGGAGGTGTGCCGAAAGGTGCACCTCCTTTTTGGCACCCTCAGTAGGGGGAGGGCAAACAAATAGTGGGGGAAGGAGGTTTATTTATAAGGAGGAGACCTTAGACCCCAACACCAATAGGCTAGGGGGGTCCCTCTCATGGATACTATACTAATCGTAAAGAGATGGAAAAAAAGATATTCACCGTGACGGGCATGAGCTGTGCTGGTTGTGTCGCAGCCGTCCAATCCCAACTCAACAAAGCTAAAGGCGTATCGAATGCAGAGGTGCACCTCCTAGAGGGGCGCACGGTAATCACCTACGACGAGCGTAAGACCTCGCCCGAGCAGTTGCGTGCCGAGGTACGAAGCCTTGGCTACGATATGCTCATAGAGGAGCGTACCGAGGTGCGTGAGGCACAGAGAGCTGAGCGGGAGCGTGCCGAGCTTTCGCATGTCCGCACCAGGCTCATTGTCACCGTGCTTCTTACCATTGTTATGATGGCGGTGTCGCACCTAGGGGTGCCCGAGCGCCTCACACACTTGGTGATGCTCATCCTTGCCACCGTCATTATGTTTTACTCCGCTGGGGGCTACCACAAGCGGGCGCTCAAGCAGCTCACCCACCTCACATTCAGCATGGATACCCTCATCAGTATGAGCGTAAGTGTTGCCTACTTCTTCAGCCTTATTCGCTACACCATCTTGGGCACTATAGAGGAGGGTGGTCTCTTTGGTAATAGTTACTTCGATGTCGTGGGCATGGTTATGAGCTTTGTATTGCTGGGTAAGTATATCGAAGAGCGTGCCAAGTACAAGACCAATGACGCACTCCGCAATCTTATGGCATTGACCCCCGAGACGGCACTGGTACGAAGGGGCGATGAGTGGGTAGAGCTTCATGTGGACGAGATACAGATAGGCGATTATATCCGCCTGCGCAAGGGCGACCGAGTACCTGTAGATGGGCTTCTCCAGGAGCATGGGACCTTCGACGAAAGTAGTATCACAGGCGAACCTCTGCCAGTGAACAAAGAGAGCGGTAGTGAGGTCTTCTCTGGTACCGTATCGGTAGGAGCAGTCACCACCCTACAAGCTACCAAGGTGGGTAGTGCCACTCTCCTAGGGCGCATTATAGATGCCGTACGACAGGCACAAGCCTCCAAGGCCCCTATCCAGCGTATTGCGGATAAGGTGTCGGGCGTATTTGTCCCCTTTATCCTTGCTATCGCACTATTTACCCTCGTGGCGTGGGGCGTGGGTGGCATAGAGCAGCCTTGGCTCCACGGTATCTACTTCGCCATCAGCGTGCTCTGTATCGCCTGCCCTTGTGCACTCGGACTGGCTACCCCTACTGCCATTACTGTGGCTATGGGCAAAGCCTCAAAGGAAGGCTTGCTCATACGCGATGCCGTGGCGCTCGAACGCCTTGCGAAGGTCTCCGATATCGTCTACGATAAGACCGGTACCCTCACGGAGGGTACTTCCGAAGTGATTGCCTATGCTGGCGATATGAGCCAAGAGCAAGAGGCGCTCCTCGTGCGTGCGGAACTGCAGTCTAGTCATCCCCTTGCAGCCGCTATCCTCTCGAGGTTCAGTATGATGCAGCATACTGCTGAGCCACAGCATGTGGAGGAAGTGGCGGGTGTAGGGCTTCGCTTTGAATACCAAGGTGACTCCTACTTTGTGGGTAATAAGCGCCCCGCTTCACTATCAGTAGCACACCCTCTCGAGATGGCGCACCCCCTTGCTACCTTTGTGTACTACACCAAGGGCGAACAGCTCCTTGCGCTCCTCGTAGTGGAGGATAAGGTGCGTCCCGATAGTAGGGAAGCCTTGCAACAGTTGCACCGAGAGACTGGTGCTACCATCCATCTCCTTTCTGGCGACCGACTCGAACGGGCTCAAGCCCTTGGCCAGGAGCTAGGTATTGCTGAGGTGCGTGGCGGACTATCCCCACTGGATAAGAAAAGCTACATCGAGGCACTTCAGCAGCAAGGCAAGGTGGTAGCCATGGTAGGCGATGGTATCAACGATTCGCCCGCGCTTGCCACTGCCGACCTCAGTATCGCCATGAGTAGCGGTAGCGATATCGCCAATAGCGTCTCCCAAGTTACTGTTATAGGCGGTTCGCCCTATGCTCTAGAGCGCGCCATACGGTTGTCTCGCAAGACCGTGCGAATTATTCACCAAAACTTCTTCTGGGCATTTGTGTACAACCTCCTAGCCGTACCTATTGCCGCAGGAGTCTTCTATCCCAACCTATTTGTGAGCCCTATGATTGCCGCTGCTGCCATGGCGTTTAGCTCGGTCTGCGTCGTGCTCAATTCCCTCCGCCTTCAAAACTCCCCTAGCCCCCAAACCCCCTAAAGGGGGCTTCCCCATTGCTCATCTAGCTACCTGACGTTCAAGCCCCCTTTAGGGGGTTTGGGGGCCAGATGTGGGGCTAGGTTTCCTATTTTTTTGTAAGTTTGCATATCACAGATGGATAACGTATATACACTAAAAATAAAGGTATGGCGACAGAAGATTTATTGAAAACGATTAGGGCAAAGGCTGAGAGTTGGACTACCCCTCAGTATGATGAGGCAACTCGCCAAGAGGTGCAGGCGCTTCTGGATAATTCGGATACGACACAGTTGGTAGATGCATTTTACAAGGATCTAGAGTTCGGTACAGGTGGTCTGCGTGGTATCATGGGGGCTGGTACCAACCGCATGAATAGGTACACCGTGGGCACAGCAGCCCAAGGGCTTGCTAATTATCTGCTCAAGGAGTTTGGCTCTGAACAGGAGATTAAGGTGGTGATTGGCTATGACTGCCGCCACCACAGTTCGGAATTCTCTCGTATGGTGGCAGGCATCTTCGCCGCCAATGGTATCAAGGTGTATCTCTTCGAGGCACTCCGCCCCACGCCTATGGTATCGTATGCCATCCGTACCCTAGGTTGCCAGAGTGGTGTGATGCTTACGGCTTCGCACAATCCTAAGGAGTACAATGGCTTCAAGGCCTATTGGAGCGATGGCGCTCAGATGATTGCGCCACACGATCGTAACGTTATTTCGGAGGTCAATGCGATTCGTTCGGTAGACGAAATCAAGTTCGATGGTCCTGCAGAGCTGATTACGATGCTCGGTAAGGATATGGACGATAAGTTTATCTCCGATGCGCTTGCTAAGCGTCTCTCCCCTGAGGTTATCAAGCGCCAGAGTCAGCTCAAGATAGTCTTCACCCCACTACATGGTACCAGTGGTCAGGTATTACCACGCACCCTTAAGGAGGCTGGTTTCGAGAATGTCCACCCTGTAGAGGTGCAGATGCTCGTGAGTGGAGACTTCCCTACCGTGGTTTCTCCTAACCCCGAGGATCCTGCTGCCCTCAAGATGGCGATAGACCAAGCGAAGGCTATCGATGCCGATATTGTGATGGCAACAGACCCTGATGGCGACCGTATAGGTACCGCAGTAAAGGATAAAGAAGGCAATTGGGTGCTACTTAATGGTAATCAGACTTGTCTGCTCTACGCCTACTATGCGATAGAGAAGCGCCGTGAGTCAGGCAACCTCAAGCCTAACCAGTACTTGGTCAAGACGATTGTGACCACTGACCTCATCGCTGCTATTGCTAAGCGCAATAATATCGAGCTCTACGATACTTACACTGGTTTCAAGTGGATAGCCGATGTTATCCGTAAGAATGAGGGCAAGAAAGAGTACCTCGGTGGAGGAGAGGAGAGCTATGGTTACCTGTGGAGCGACTTCGTACGCGATAAGTGCTCGGTAACCGCTTGCCTTATCTTCGCAGAGATAGCTGCATGGGCTAAGGACAAGGGGCAGAGTGTCTACGAGCTCCTAGAGAAGATCTACCTACAGTACGGTTACTCACTAGAGCAAAATGTGTCGGTCGTCCGCCCAGGTAAGAGTGGTGCAGAGGAGATAGAGCAGATGATGCGTGACTTCCGTCAGAACCCACCTGCCAAGCTAGCTGGTTCGAATGTAGTGGAGATTCTCGACTATGCTACACTAGAGGGCAAGCTACTAGAGAGTGGCGATACCTATACACTAGATATGCCTACCACGAGCAACGTCCTCCAGTACCGTTGTGCCGATGGCACCAAGCTATCTATCCGCCCTTCTGGTACGGAGCCTAAGATTAAGTTCTACATTGAGGTACACTCCGAGCCAAAGAACCTTGAGGAGCTTGATGCTGCTCGGGTGAAGAGCGCAGAGCGTGTACAGCAGATCCGCACTCAATTGGGTATCTGATATTCAATAGGACTAAGGGCGGCAAGGACACTAATGGTCTGTGTCCTTGCCGTCCTTAGTGTCTTTGTAGAAGAGTAGAATGATTCTCTGTATCTGTGAGAAACCCTCCGTTGCCCGTGATATAGGGGCGGTGATAGGGGCGAATGTACAGCGTCAAGGTTATCTCGAGGGCAATGGCTTTTGGGTCACTTGGACGTATGGACACTTCTGTACACTTAAGGAACCAGGCGACTATTACCCCCATTGGCAGCAGTGGAGCTTGGTACACTTGCCCATGATACCGGAGCGCTTTGGTATCAAGGTAATGGAGGATAGTGGGGTACAACAGCAGTTCGGGGTCATCAAGCAACTGGTAAGCCAAGCTACAGAGGTGATCAATTGCGGCGATGCAGGGCAGGAGGGAGAGCTCATCCAGCGCTGGGTACTACAGATGGCGGAGTGTAGGGTGCCGGTAAAGCGCTTGTGGCTATCGTCGATGACCAATGAAGCCATTGTGAAAGCCTTTCAGGAGCTTAAGCCCGAGAGCGAGTACGTCAACCTCTATCACGCAGGGCTTGCTCGCGCTATCGGCGACTGGGTGCTGGGGATCAATGCTACCCGTCTGTATACCCTCAAGTACCGAAAAAGCGGTGAGCGTAGGGTGCTCTCCGTAGGGCGTGTGCAGACCCCCACGCTTGCGCTACTCGTGGATCGGTTCGAGGAGATTCGCGACTTCGTGCCCGAACCTTATTGGGAGATCAAGACGCTCTATAGGGAGGTGCTATTCGCTTCCACCAAAGGTCGCTATAGCACCGAGGCAGAGGCCAATGAGGTAATTGAGAAGATAGCCTCGGAGGAGCTCACCATCACCAAGATAACCAAGAAGAATGGTAAAGAGGGTGCGCCTAGGCTCTTCGACCTTACGAGCCTACAGATAGAGGCGAATAAGAAGTTTGGTCTTACCGCTGAGCAAACTCTCGCAATCGTGCAGACGCTGTACGAACAGAAGCTGGTCACTTATCCTCGTGTAGATACCACCTATCTGCCCGATGATGTCTACGACAATTGCTTGCCTACGGTGCAGCAGCTCTATCCCGCCTATGCCCAGCAGTGCAGTCCGCTTCTCCAAGGGGGCAAGCTACGTAAGCTCAAGAAGTACTTCGATAGCTCTAAGGTCACCGACCACCATGCGATTATTCCTACAGGGATGCTCCCAAGATTCCTCGACCAAGCTCACGGTCAGATATACAATATGATCGTATTACGCTTCCTCGCTATCTTCTACCCCGACATGGAGTACGAGCAGACCACGGTCTTGGCAGACGTGGCTGGGATAGAGTTTAAGGCGACAGGTAGAGTCGTGACCGCCGAAGGGTGGAAGGCTCTCTACCAAAATCAGGAAGAGGAGCGTGAGGAGGAGGGAGAGCCCTCCGACAAGCAGGTGATGCCTACTTTCACCAAAGGAGAGCACGGTCCGCATAAGCCCGATCTCCTGGCCAAAGAGACCCATCCCCCTAAGCAGTATACCGAGGCCACCCTCCTCAATGCCATGGAGACGGCAGGTAAGATGGTGGATAGCGAAGAGCTGCGAGAGGCAATGAAGAGCAAGGGGATTGGGCGACCGTCTACCCGAGCCGCTATCATCGAGATACTCTTCAAGCGCGGCTACATAGAGCGCAAGGGGAAAAGTATTTTGCCTACACCATTGGGCGTAGACTTGATTCATACCATAGCCAATGAGCAGCTCAAGAGCGTAGAGCTTACTGGGGAGTGGGAGTATAAGCTTCGACTGATAGATCGGGGAGAGTATCGCACAGATCAGTTTCTATCCGAGCTAAAGCAAATGGTTCATGGATTGGTACAAGAGGTCATCAAAACGTCCTAGATGCTCTAAATTCAACCTCGAAGTGCAATATTTATGAAGTAATTGTACTTCGATATTGAATTAGGGTAGAATAAAAACCGCCATCAGAGAGATAAAACTCAATGATGGCGGTTGTTTTAATTGTTCATGACAGTCAGAAACTATGGAAATATCAGAAGTTTTCTATTGATTCTGAGTTTTTGAAAACCCTCTTGCTGGGTTAATCTTTTTTTTTGTCCATAAAAATGAAAGTTGCAAAAAACAGCACAAATGTTACGCTTGAAAAAAAAGATTCCTTGTAAGGGATGCTAGACTCTGATAGAAGAGAAAGTATGACAGTACAAAAAACTGATATCAGAAAGAAAATAAGGTATTTCTTTTTCATAATAACAACTGTTTAACAGCGTTTGCAGCTGAAGCCCCAGCTGCTCCTCCAACAACGAGTGCTGCAGTGAGTTTCCATCCAGGAGGACCACAAAACACCCATCTAGCACCAGCTGCCACTGCACCGGCTACAGCTCCTCCAACATCTGAGACTCCGACTTCTTTCCAGCTAAAATCAGCTCTTAAGGTGTTCTCTTTGAAATAGTTATGCCAATATGAACAAGTGTTAGCAGCAATGCTAGTTGCAGTTAGAACTACTGCAAGTTCTTCTTCGCTAAGATTGTTGATAGCTCCATCTTGTACTTTCGATATTCTATTTAACACAGACTCTATCGAGAGATCGGTGTCCTTCATTATAATTTCTATTTCATCAATAAATTCCTTTTGTTTGTCGCTAAGATACTTTGCATCGTCGGAGGTATAAAATACCATATCTTCGGTTTTCTTGCCATAGTTTAATAGGACAACATCATCGTATATCTCATTGAATTCCTCTTGTGTTATTACATCACCGCTTTCTGATCTTAGAGAAAGTCCAGGAATTTCATATTTCCCAATAGACTCAAAAACCTTCTCTTTTATGAATTCGTAAGATTCTGTATCCGTCATATCGGAACTTCTTAAAGTGGAGCCGTGTTGACTTATTAATAAATCAACAATTTCATTGTGTGCTATACCCATATGGGATAGAGCATTAGAGTTGTTTATCTCCTCCAAAATATTTTTGCTTTGTTTAGCACCTAGATTTAGTAGATCTTCCTCTTGTCTTGAAGAGCAAGCAGACACAAGCAGTGCTATAGCTATAAACACTGCAGCAAAATAAAAGGGTAGATTTCTCAAGTTCATACTTTATTACGTTTATAAGTGGATAAAAATTCAACCACAAATATACTAAAATCTATCTATTCCAAAAGAATATAAATGTGACACATTCCAACGTATTTTCCAGTATTAAGTGCAACACGGAGAGCATAAATGAGTAACCGCAGAATCTGGCAGAGAAGGGAATAAATATCTCCTCAAAAGTAAGTATATTTGTGCTCCAGAATAATTTTCACTCAAAATATTGATTATATGAAGATCAAACATTTAGTGCTTGGTGCACTATTTTCTATTCTAGTGGTACTGATGAGTTCTTGTGCCGGCAAGCTCAAGCCGCTTGATGCTCGTCAAGTCGTCGTAGATCCACAGCCACTTGTACTACAGGGCGGTCGTGTACCGGTAACTATTACCATCACTTTCCCAGCTAAGTGGTTCAATAAGAACGCCGAGGTGCGTGTGACTCCTGTGCTCAAGTATGCAAGGAGCGAGGCGTGGGGCACTACCTACAACTTCCAGGGCGAGAAGCTACGTGGCAATGCTACCACCATAGCCTACGACACCCCTACCTCGGTTACAGTGTACTCCGACTTTAAGTATAAGCCAGAGATGTCCGAAAGCGAGCTAGTGCTCCTCTTCGATGCACGTATCAATGGTAAGCAAGTGGCGCTCCCCGTGCTCAAGATTGGCGAGGGCGTGATTGCCACCGAGGCACTCGCTAGCGCAGAATTTGCTACCCCAGCGATTGCCCCAGATATCTTCCAGAGGATTATCAAGGAGAAGTACGATGCCGATATCCACTTCCTTATCCAGCAGGCTAATGTACGTAGCTCGGAGCTCAACTCTGCCGATGTGCGTGAGTGGAAAGATATCGTAGAGAGTGCCGATATGACGCCTAACCAAAAGGTGGATGTCGAGGTGCAAGCCTATGCTTCGCCCGATGGCGGTCGTGAGCTGAATGAAAAGCTCTCTGCTCAGCGCGAAAAGAATACCTCCGCACAGATTGCCCGCGACCTGAAGCGTGCCAAAGCGGATGTGCCTATGAGTGCATACTATACCGCTCAGGATTGGGAGGGTTTCCAAAAGCTCGTGGAGCAGTCCAACATCCAGGATAAAGAGCTTATCCTCTCGGTGCTTTCTATGTACAAAGACCCTGAGACTCGCGAGCGCGAGATCAAGAATATCTCTTCTGTATTCAGCCAGTTGGCAGATGATATTCTGCCTAGGCTACGTCGTTCACGCCTTATCGCCAATGTAGAGATTATCGGCAAGAGCGACGACGAGATTATGAACCTATCTCAGAATAATCCAAGTAAGCTCAATGTGGAAGAGCTCCTCTACTCCGCAACCCTTACGGATAAGGTGGCAGAGAAGAGTCGTATCTATACCCAAGCTACAGCTCAGTTCCCTAGCGATGCCCGTGCGTATAACAACCTCGGTGTGCTGAGCTATCAGGCAGGTGACTACGATACCGCTAAGAGCTACTTCGATAAGGCAGCATCCATCAGCAAGCTCCCTGAGGTGAAGATGAACCTCGGGCTACTGCAGCTTCTCGATGGCAAGCTCGCAGAGGCAGAGACCCTTATCGGTCAGGCAACCAATGTGCCAGAGCTGGGCGAGACAATGGGTTTGGTGTACATGCAGCAGGGTAAGTATGCCGAGGCAGCTAAGGCACTGTACGATGTAGCTACCAATAATGGTGTATTGGCTCAGATCCTCAATAAGGACTACAGCCGTGCATCTGATCTGTTCGAACTCATCGATCACAAAGATGCCACCAGCTATTACCTACAGGCTCTCATCGGCGCACGTACGTCGCAACCCGCTATGATGGCTGAGGCTATCCGCAAGTCTGTACAGCTCAATCCTAGCATGGCAGCCCGTTTCCTCAAGGATAGGGAGTTTGCCCGTTTCGCTAGTCAGAGCTTCTTCCAGAGCGCTCTCAAGTAAGCCGAGGTACATACATAGCTAGATAAGAGGAAGATGTCGTACTATACGTATAAAAAAATGAACGCTCCGAACCTGTCTCAGGTTCGAAGCCTTCTGGAAAATCAATGATCTTAAACTAGTGTTCTTAGAGATAAAATTTAGTTGGTGGAGAATACCGGACTCGAACCGGTCGCCTCGACAATGCCATTGTCGCGCTCTAGCCAGATGAGCTAATTCCCCGTGTCTGTTGCAAACCTAAATAAATTCTTTCAGATGACCAATACATATTCTCAAATTAGGACAAAAATAGTTTGAAATCGGTATTATAGCACAATCGATAGGCTAAAGTGCCATTCCCATGGTCTCCTTTATGACTATGCGCTGAAATTTAAGTGCCCTTATGATGATGATAGAGCATAAGGGACGGGGGAAAGGCCTTAGGTCATGGAGCTTATGCTTACACGCTATGACTCATATCTTGTTGCCAAAGAGAGCACCCATCGAAATACATCATCGCCTTTGTCCACTACTGAGTCGCCAAGCGGGCTTGCCGTCGTAGGCAGTGCTACGACGGCGAGCACCCAAATTTATCTCTAGGAATAAATATATTTATTCCTAGAGATAAATATTTTTATTTGTACAGATAAATAAATTTATTCCTAGGAATAAATTTGGCTGCTTGCGCTCGTCACGGATCCCATGATGGGGAGGAGCGACAACGAGAAGGTAGCCCATAGGCAAGGGATAAGCCCCCCAAACCCCCTAAAGGGGGATTGAACGTCAGGTAGCTAGATGAGCAACGGGAGAAAAGCCCCCTTGCCTATGGGCTACCTTCGGTTTAGGGGGGTTGGGGGCTTAGATTCCGCTCCTCAGTTCAAGCGTGGTAACGAAAACCGCGCTAATGTTTCTCCCTATAACCAGTTTCGTCCCCAATAGAGCAAGTTTTGGTAAATTTGTAGCTGGGGGAAGTAAATAGTTAAATGATTATGCAGATAGTACGAAGAGTGACAACAGGGTTGGCGCTATTGCTAGCCATTGCGAGTATGCCATTCAGCTACGCTCAAGAGCTGAAAAAAGTGACCATAGAGGAAGCTACGCCTGGCTCCAGGGAATATTGGAAGATAGTACCACAGTCTTTGCCTGTGGTGGGTATATCTCCTTCGGGGGTACTCTTACACATGCAAGACGGGCTTTATGCTCAGGGGATGGATGTCAAGAGCAGGCTGTTGAAGTGGGAAGATGTCGGAGGTCGTGGCAACCTTACCCCTTTCTCTGAACGCATCCTTGCCGGATGGGTCGATGACAATTATATTCTCTTTGACTATCATGAGATGAAGGAGGTAGGGCGTTTCACTGTAGACCGTGACGAGTGGACTGCTCAGCAGGTAGCACCCAATGGGAGCTATATGATGCTATCTGACCGCAAAAATATTGCGGTGATGGTACCTGGCGGTACGCCCTACCAACTTACGCAAGACGGTTCGTTCGATGTCACCTATGGTATCGAGGTGCACCGCAGCGAGTTTGGAATAAGTGGCGGTCTATTTATCTCGCCAGATAGTCGTTACGTCGCCTTTTACCGCAACGACCAGAGTGATGTGGAGCCTTATCCTATCGTGCGTATCAATAGCCATATTGCCGTGCACGACCCCATCAAGTATCCTATGGCAGGGCGAAAGAGTGAGCGGGTTACGATTGGTATCTACGACACACAGGCAGGTACTATCCAGTACCTAGAGACGGGTGCGCCCTACGATCGTTTCTTTACCAATATTGCTTGGGCGCCCGATAGCCGCAGTCTCCTGATCGATGAGGTAGAGCGCAGCCAGCAAGTGACCCATCTGAGGGAGTACGATGTTACGAGTGGTCGCCTACTTCGTACGCTTATCGAGGAGCGTAATCCTAAGTATATCGAGCCCCGTGAGCCTATCCACTTCCTAAGCGATGGACGTTTTGTGCGCCTGAGCCGTGTGGATGGCTACAGCCACTTCTATCTCTATAGCCGCGAGGGCAAGCTACTGCGTCAGATTACAAGGGGCGCGTGGGAGGTAAAGGAGCTACTCGGTATCGATGAGCATGCTGGGAAGATTTACTTTACATCCAATAAAGACTATATCATAGGGCAAGACCTCTATAGCGTAAACCTAGAGGGCGGCGCTTCGGTTCGCCTCACAGAGGGAGAGGGTTGGCATAGCGTGACTATGTCGGATGATTACAAGCTATTCCTCGACAACTTCTCCAACCTCAATACCCCTGGTGTCTCTACGCTCGTTTCGCTTGAGTCGGGTGAGAAGAAGGAGATATTGCGTGCTGAGGATCCACTTGTGGCTTATGAAAAACCAGTAGTGGAGCTGGGGAGCCTAAAGAGTGACTCGGGCGATGATCTGTATTATAAGCTCACCCGCCCTGCGACCCTAGAGGCAGGTAAGAAGTATCCTGTAGTGCTCTATGTGTATGGAGGACCACACTCTCAGTTGGTCAACGATAGCTGGAGAGGGCTTCGCATGGGTTGGGATACCTATATGGCGAGCCAGGGATACGTGGTATTTACCCTAGACAACCGTGGTACTGCCCATCGCGGTATGGGCTTCGAGAGCATCACGCATCGCCAGCTCGGTACCGTGGAGATGGCAGATCAGATGAAGGGCATCGAGTACCTCAAGGGGCTGCCTTACGTGGATAGCGACCGTATCGGTGTCTATGGCTGGAGCTTCGGGGGCTTTATGACTACCAACCTCATCCTCACCTATCCAGAGACCTTCAAGGTAGGCGTTGCTGGTGGTCCTGTAATGGATTGGTCGTACTACGAGGTGATGTATGGTGAGCGGTATATGGATACGCCTGAGGAGAACCCTGAGGGCTATGCCAAGAATAATCTGATAAAGAGGGCGGGCGACCTCAAGCGGCGTCTTCTCCTTATCCATGGCGGTGTGGATCCTGTAGTACTCTGGCAGCATTCACAGCTCTTCCTACAGGCTGCCGTGAAGGCGGTTACCTTGCCCGACTATATGGTCTACCCTATGGACGAGCATAATGTGAGGGGGCAAGACCGTGTGCATCTGCACAAGGTGATATGTAGGTATTTTGAGGATCATCTATAAATAAGAGGTATGAAGGCTTTAGTAATAGGCAATGGGGGAAGGGAACAAGCGCTAGCTTGGAAGATAGGGCTCAGTGGTATGATCTCGGATATCTATATGGCGCCTGGTAATGGTGGTCAGCTGCCCAAGTGCCACAATGTGGCGATAGGGGTATCGGACTTCGAGGGGCTTTCGGAGCTTATCAAAAAGGAGGGGATAGAGCTTGTGGTGGTAGGTCCTGAGGTGCCGCTTGTAGAAGGCGTGGTAGACTACCTGAATGCCGATCCAGAGCTAGAGGATCTTTATATCGTTGGTCCTACCAAGGTAGGGGCAGAGCTGGAGGGGAGCAAGGACTTCGCCAAGGATTTTATGGCACGTCACGGTATCCCCACTGCTAAGTACCGTACCTTCACAAGTGAGACTCTAGAGGAGGGGCTTCGCTATCTGAGGGAGGAGGAGCGTGCACCTTACGTGCTGAAGGCCGACGGTCTGGCTGCGGGTAAGGGCGTGGTGATTCCTGAGACTCTCGAGGAGGCAGAGGCAGAAATGCGCGAGATGCTGGGGGGAAAGTTTGGTTCCGCTGGCGCAAGTGTGGTAGTGGAGAGCTATCTGAAGGGGATAGAGTGCTCCGTCTTTGTGCTCACCGATGGCAAGGATTATATGCTCCTCCCTACAGCAAAAGACTATAAGCGCATTGGCGATGGCGATACAGGACTCAATACCGGAGGTATGGGTGCCGTTTCTCCTGTGCCTTTTGTGGACGATGCCTTTATGGAGAAGGTAGAGACGCGTATTATCCGCCCTACCATTCAGGGGCTTCTCGAAGATGGGATAGACTACCGTGGATTTATCTTCTTCGGGCTGATGAATGTAGGGGGCGACCCTTATGTCATTGAGTACAACTGCCGTATGGGCGACCCCGAGACCGAAGCTGTGATGCTACGAATTAGGGGCGACCTCGTGGGCTCTATGCTTGCCTTACGCGATCAGATACTAGGCCTTATGGAACCACTCTTGGAGTTCGACGAAGTGGCTACTACCGTGGTCACGGTATCGGGAGGCTATCCTGAGACGTACCAGAAGGGGTTCCCTATCCTTGGGCTCAGAGAGGAGACAGAGGGGGTACAGGTGTTCCACATGGGGACCAAGGTGGATGGCGACCAGGTGGTTACGGCTGGGGGTCGTGTGCTAGCTGTATCGGCTATGGGCGGTTCTATAGAGGAGGCTCTAGGCAAAGCGTATGGAAGGGTAGGGGCGCTCTCTTATGAGGGGATGAACTACCGTAAGGATATAGGTCAAGACCTGCTAAAGCTCTGAGATGGTAGAAAGACCGTCACTCGTGAGTCTATACCTGCCACAACTAGGGGAGTGGTGGGCGGCTCTGCTCGCCTCGCCATGGCTGACCGTAGTCTTCGTTGTATTGGCACTGCTAGCGGTGCGGCGCCATGGTGAGTTGGCGTATGGAACCTACCATGTGCGCCCTTTGGGGCTGTTGCTCCTCCTTGTGTATCTTGTGGGTGTACCGCTAACGGGGATCTCCGCTACCAATCTTGGCTTTATCGCCATGATATTAGCGGTGATTCTGAGTGATAGTGTGGTGATGTCTATTAGCCGAAGTCGCTCTACATTCTTTGTCTACGACCTCGGTGTGGCATTGGCATTGCTTTTCCTTATTCACCCGATATTCGTGGTCTTATTGCCCTTCTTTTTGGGCAAACTGCGGACGATACACTCCTCTTCGCTTAGGCATATCATCGCCTATGTGGCAGGGTATCTTACCATTTTAGCGCTTGCCACCATGCTCTTTGCTACTCGTAGCTGGGCAGGCATCCTACAGTACTGGTCTGGATGGATAGCTCCGCTTGGTGCGCTTCATTGGCCTAAGCTGTTGGATATCCCACTGTTGGTGCTGGATACAGCCTATCTGGTGGTGGTGTCGGTAGCCGTCTCTCAGATGATACGTGCCAGTACGGTGCGTGTGCGTGTGGCAATGGGCTACCATATTCAGCTTGCATGGGTGCTGATGCTCATGAATCTCCTCTATGGTGTGCAGGGTGAAGGCAACTATGGGTTCCTCCTATCGTCTCTTTTTCTCAGTGGAGCCATTGCCGATTATCTTCTCACCCAGAGGCGTACCCGTTGGCTACTCCTCCCCTTGCTGGTCGTACTCTCTGCTGCCGTAGGTGTGCGCGTATGGTTATATTTAGGGCAACCTACATTGTGATAGATTATGCTTGATTTCCTTATAGAATACGGTTATATCGGGGTCTTCTTGGCCGCCTTCCTAGCCGCAACGGTATTACCTTTCGGTTCGGAACCCGTAGTGCTGGGCGTCCTTGCCGCTGGTGCGGCATCTGTGCCGGTATTGATTGCAGCTACCCTTGGTAACTTCCTCGGGGGCATGAGTTGCTACTGGCTTGGGTGGCTGGGCAAGACCGAGTGGATTGTGAAGTACCTCAAGATGCCACAGGAGAAGGTAGATAAGTGGACACGTTGGCTTCAAGGGCGAGGCTCCTGGATGGCTTTCTTTGTCTTCCTCCCCGGTGTTGGCGATTTCTTTGCTGTAGCCTTGGGTTTGCTCAAAGCCAATGTATGGAGTGTGGCTATGTGGATGTTTGTAGGGAAGTTCCTCCGCTACCTGGTGCTATTCGGCGCCTTCGATTGGGTGATGTCGCTTTTTTAGTTGGGGCGATTATCGTTATATTTGTACTCGTTGAGAATATTAGATAGATACTATATGAAGAAGATCAGTAGTCTGGTGGTAGTGCTATTCGCATTACTTACCAGTGTACCTAGTTGGGCAGAGGGAATTAGCCTGAAGGATATCACCTATGGCGTATATGCAGCAAGGAGCGCAGGCAATAGCTTTCGCCCTATGGCGGATGGCAATAGCTATACCGTGGTGTCGGACGATGGCACTCGATTAGTGCAGTACAGCTATGAGAGCGGCAAAGAAGTGGCGGTGCTCTTCGATACCAAGACGGCAAGAGACTGTAGCTTCGATACCTTCGAGGATTATATCATCAGTGATACCGGACACCATATCATTATCCTGCGCGATGGGAAGTCTATTTACCGCAGGAGTGCTACCTACGATGCCTACCACTATGATGTCCGTCGTAATAGGGTAGAACCCCTAACGAGCCCTGGTGCCCGGGTACGCGTGCCTCTGCTCTCTCCCGATGGTAGGAACTGCGCTTTCGTAGTGGACAATAATATATATGTCAAGAAGTTCGACTTCGATACCGAAGTTCAGGTGACCACTGATGGTAAGCAAAACGAGATACTCAACGGTGTCACCGACTGGGTGTACGAAGAGGAGCTCTACCTCACTAGCCTCATGTCGTGGAGCGCTGATAGTAAGTACCTTGCCTTTGTGCGGACGGACGAAAGCCAGGTGAAGAGCTACGATATGACGGTTTACGGTAAGGGTAATTACCCCGATATCTACAGCTTCAAGTACCCCAAGGCAGGAGAGAAGAATAGTGAGGTATCGGTTTGTCTGTATCACCTAGACAACCGCAAGACCTCAGTGCTAGACCTTGGGATGAAAGAGGAGTTTTATATCCCTCGGATGACTTTTCACAAGGAGCACCTCTACGTATTCACGCTCAATAGGCTCCAAAACCACCTCCGCACATATCAGATTAACCCCGATAGCCAAGTAGCTCGTCTGTGGTTGGAAGACCAAGATGACCGCTATATAGATAGCAATAGCTGGGTGCTGCAGCTCGCTTTTACCAATGACGGGGCATACTATGTCTCTGAGACAAGTGGCAGACCACAGCTTTACCGACTCGACCAAGCCGGCGTGCGCCAGCAACAGCTCACCAAGGGGGACTACGATATCGACACCTTCTATGGCGTAACCCCAAGTGGCGAGGTGGTCTACTCCATGGCGTACCCTACGCCTATGGATCGTACTATTGTGGCACAGGATAAAAAGGGGCGTACCCGCTACCTCTCTCCCGAGAAGGGATGGAGTACTGCTACCTTTAGTAGCAATCTGAGCTACTACCTCCTTAAGCACTCTTCGGCTACCGAACTACCTAAGTACGAAATCTATCGCACACGCGATGCCAAGGCGCTCACCCTTCTAGAGGATAATAATGCGCTGGCTCAGAGATTGGCACAGGTGAAGTACAATCATAGGGAATTCATACAAGTCAATACCAAGAGTGGGCAGACGCTTAATGCTTGGATGATCAAGCCTGAGGGCTTCGATGCGCATAAGAAGTACCCAGTGGTGATGACACAGTATAGTGGTCCAGGTTCGCAGACGGTGAAGAATAGCTTCTCATTCGGTTGGGAAGAGTACCTTGCGCAGGAGGGTTTCGTGGTCGTCGCAGTAGATGGCCGTGGCACCGGAGGGCGAGGAAGCGAGTTTAAGAAGTGCACCTATCTGCAGATGGGTATGCTGGAGAGCCAAGATCAGATAGAGGCAGCCCAAGCCCTAGGTCAGATGTCCTTTGTGGATAAAGAGCGTATTGGTATCTGGGGCTGGAGCTTCGGCGGGTATATGACACTGATGACCCTCTCTCGTGGTAATGGGACCTTCGCAGCTGGAGTAGCAGTGGCACCACCTACCGATTGGCGACTATACGACTCTATCTATACTGAGCGTTACATGCGCACCCCACAGCAAAATGCCAAGGGATACCACGACACTTCGGTGATGAACCATGTCGCAGGTCTTAAGGGGGCTCTGCTCATTGTCCACGGTACTGCGGACGACAACGTACATGTGCAGAGCGTGATGCAGCTGGTACCTGCGCTGGTGGAGGCGGATAAGGATTACCGGATGCTATTCTACACCGACAAGAACCATAGTATCTATGGTGGCAACACCCGCAACCACCTCTATAGGCAATTTACCGACCACTTCAAGAAGCACCTGATGCGATGAAGATGAGTAATAAGAAGGAACCTCTCCTTCGGAAACCCGCCTGGCTCAAGATCAGCATAGCAAGTACCGACAACTACGCAGGTACTTCCGAGACCATCAAGGAAGCGGCACTCCATACCATCTGCAGTAGTGGGCGGTGTCCCAATCAGGCAGAGTGCTGGAGCCGTGGTACTGCTACCTTTATGATTGGGGGTAATGAGTGCACCCGCTCTTGCCGTTTCTGCGGTACGCCTTCGTGCAAGAATCCTGCACCGCTCGACCCCGACGAGCCGCGCCGTGTAGCGGAGAGTGTCAGGAGGATGGGGCTAAAGTATGCCGTCATCACCTCGGTAGACCGTGACGATCTCCCCGATGGGGGAGCGGCGCACTGGGCAGAGACCGTTCGGGAGATACGGCGACTCTCGCCCAATACCACTATCGAGGTCCTCATCCCCGACTTCCAAGGCGACCTCACTGCTCTCGATACCGTGCTCGAGAGCAAGCCAGATGTCGTGGGGCACAATATGGAGACGGTGAAGCGGCTCACCCCTACGGTGCGGCACCGAGCTACCTACGATACTAGTCTGAAGGTGTTGAAGCACATTGCGGATAGCGGTTTTATCACCAAGACAGGTATAATGGTAGGGCTGGGCGAGACGCCCGAAGAGGTCGAAGAACTACTTCGGGATTGCTATTCTGTGGGGGTCTCGAGCCTTACGATAGGGCAGTACCTTCGCCCTTCGAAGCAGAATATAGCGGTGGAGGAGTATGTGCACCCCGACCAGTTTAGGAGATACAAGGAGATAGGAGAGGCACTCGGACTCTCGCATGTGGAGAGTGGTCCTCTGGTGCGCTCGTCCTACAAAGCCGACCAACAGTTTGAAGTCGCCAAGAAAAGTATCCATCTAAAAGACTTATAACCCATGCGTCGTTGTCTCTCCTTACTTCTATTCGTGTGGTGCCCCCTAATGGTGATGGCTCAGACGGGGTGGCAAGGGGAGTGGCAAGGCGACTTACAAGCATTTCATATCGAAGGCGCTACCCTCACCCATCGTAATGATGGTGTGGCGGGTAGCGCTTCTATCTTCCGGCCTTATCAGCTCGAGAGTACTCTTTCTTGGCGCTTTGGCTTCCGGTTTGTCAGTCTTCCCACTACCGCCAATACCTTTGAGTACACCCCCTTGTATATCGATGAGGGCAACTATCGGTACTACTATAAGGTCATCCCCTATGGCAATCAGAAAGGGATTCAGCTGGTGCAAGAGACCCACGAGGCTTATAGTGGGCATTGGCGCAAGCTATCGAGCCAAGTCCTCTCACAGCAATTATTCAAGTCCGCCCTACTGGTATGGAACAACCTACAGGTAGAGCTCTTCTACGACAAAGAGCGAGGGCTACAGCTGCAAACCTTTAGTACGCATACCGGACTGTGGCAGGGGGAGTGGGTGAAGATACGACAAGGAAAGGTTACGCCACGTTTTACCATCTCCACAAAGTTCTCTTCGCAAAGGAAACTAGACTATACCTACCTTCTCCCTGAGCTGGTAGGCGGTAGCGCAACTCCTGAGGAGGTGAAAATCCTACGCTTCGAGCCTGAGGATATAGGGCGGGTTACGCTCTACCTCTCTGCCCCAGTGCTGGTGCACAATGCTAGGGTCACTTGCGGCGGTTTTCAGCCTACCATTGCCTCTGGGGCTGCGGCAGATCAGTTGGTGGTCTACCTAGGCATTGCTTTTGCGCCTAATAGCCAATACGACTTCACCATCCACGGGCTTCAAGATAGGTCTGGGCGCACCTTCTCTCTCTCGTTTGTTGTGGAGACTAAGGGCGAGACCTCGGGGAGTACCGCCATACCCACGGGTATCTACTTTACCGAAATTATGGCATCCCCTCCCGAGTCGGGACCTCTCCAAGCGGTGAAGTACATAGAGCTCTACAATAATAGTGGCGCACCTCTTGCGCTAGGCGATTTGTATCTCCTCTACGGTCGTACCAAGTACCCCTTGCCAATGGCTACGGTAGCCAACCGCTCTTTTGCTGTCCTCTATCTAGAGAGTGATTCCCCTCCCTCCCGCCTGGGTACCCTTGTGCCTATGGAGCGCTTCCCCACTCTAGGGAGTAATTTCACACTGTCGCTCAATGATGCCAATGGCGTGGAGTATGACAAAGTCGCCTTTTCGTCTCGGCTATATGGTGAGGGAGAAGCGAAAGGGGGCGCCTCTATTGAGCGTGTCACTTACAATCCTGATAGCTGGCGAAGGAGCAACCACCCCAATGGCGGCACGCCTGGTGCGCCTACCACGCTGATGCCTTATAACAAGGTGGCTCAGGGGAGTGTGGTGATCAATGAACTGATGCTCTCGCCTGCCACTACGGGGGAGAAGTATATCGAGTTGTTCAATAACTCGTCTGAGGTGGTCGACCTCGCCGATCTCTACCTCTCTTATACCAATAAGGAGGAGGGTGTCTCTGCCGCTTCGTGGTTGCTGGTGCGTGAGTCGTATCTCCTACAACCGAAGAGCTATGTGGTGCTCTCGCCATTTCCCGAAATACTCCCTAAGCTCTATCCTCAGAGTGATGCTCATGCCCTTGTAGAGCGGATAGACTTCCCCGCTATCTCCCCTACTTACTCCGAAATAGCACTCCACGCACACACCTCCCACCAAGTGGTGGATGCGGTGGTCTATCGCCGACAGTGGCTGGGGGAGAATAGCTCGGATCGTACGGGTTTCTCGCTCGAACGCCTCAGTCCTAGTGCCGACGGCACCCAGCGTCATAGCTGGAGGCGAGCACTAGAGAACGGCTCAAAGAAAGGCATGGGTGGTACCCCTGGGATCAAGAATAGTGTAGATGGGAGCGCCCTCCCCGATGACACTCAGACAGGTGCAATAGAATGGCCTGATAATCCTACGCTCAGCCTGGAGCAAGTGGTGCCTATGTTCCAACGTTTTTCCTCCCTAGCTACACTCACGCTGTATAGTCTCACGGGCGATGTCCTTATGTCAGTATCGGGCGCAGATATACGTCCACTTTTTACTTCGCTGAGGGCGGGCACGGCACCGCTTCCTACCATGTTGTTCCTTGTGGATTTGCACTTTTACAACCCCGATAAGGAGCCTGCTTCGGTAAGCTATAAGTCTACATGGCTACATATTCGGTAAGTCCCGGATTTAACCTATCCCTATTTCTATTATCAAAAGGAGAGAAAGGAATAGATTACTTAATGAAAATTGGACTTTGGATATGAAGAAGATTAAGTTGCTACTCGCTGCTGCTACAGTGTTGCTTGTGTCATCGTGTTCGATGTTTATCCCTATGGGTGGACAAAGGTATCCTTATGGTGGAAATAATGGCAACCACTATGGGGTGATTAGAAAGGGCACCCATATTAGCGATGTGATTAGGGTCAATGGTGAGCCTGACTATGCGGATTCTTACATGAATGGGCGCAACCGTATGGATGTACTCTACTACTATCGACCCAATTGGAATAATAGATACAATTCTCGGGATCGCATAGCGGTTAAGTATACTTTCCGCAATTCTTACCTGCAGAGTACGAAGCAAGAGAAGATTAAGACTCGCAAAAATAAGAGCCGTTACGATCGTGATGACGACCGATATTACCGCCGCTACGATGACCGTGACCATCGCCGGAATAAGCGCAATAAGTCTCGTTGGGACTAAGAAGCTATAGATGGAGTGGGACAATGCCCCCAAACCCCCTAAAGGGGGCTTTCCCTTGCTCACAGGATGTACAAGCCCCCTTTAGGGGGTTTGGGGGCTAACTCTCCACGGCCTCGGGCTTCGCCCTCAACCGAGGCTCGCGTAAACTGCGCTACTGCCCCCAAACCCACTAAAGGGGGCTTTCCCTTGCTCACAGGAAGTACAAGCCCCCTTTAGGGGGGTGGGGGCTAACTTTCCACGGCCTCGGGCTACGCCCTCAACCGAGGCTACCGTAAACTGCGCTAATGTTTTCTATTATTGTTCGTTATGAGTGATCCCGAACCCCAGCGGTGTCGTGGGGGTGCAGCCTTCTAACCGTAATCGCTCAGGCGAGCACCAGTTGTGACGAGCGAGAGCGGGCAAATTTATTCCTAGGAATAAATTTATTTATCTGTACAAATAAATTTATTTATCTCTAGGAATAAATTTTGCTGATATAGGGTCTCAGGAAATGGTTATAGCGATAACAAGCAAACGATGATATAGACCATAGGGATTGAGGGAACATTATCAGGCTATTACACTGATGAATATTCGTGATGGCGACATTGGGTATACGGGGGTGTAAACAAATGTGACCCGCTGGTGGGCGGGTCACAACTATCTTTGCTATGTCACTGCTTCTTGAGTTGTTTGGCGTACTTCTCGAGGAGCTGATGGAGGCGCTTGTCGTCTTTTTTCGGAGCGATCAGGAGGGTGTCATCGAGGTCTACGATGAGGTAATCCTCTAGCCCTACCACCACGATGTCTTTGTGCTTGACGCCTTGGTGTACCATGGTGCGGGAGCTGTCTTCGAGTAGCACCTTGCCTTTTCCCTCGGTATTTTCTGGCGTGCAAAGTGTGGGGTGATGCTCTAGATGCTGCTGTAGGCTCTGCCAAGTGCCGAGGTCGTCCCAGTCGAAGGTCCCTTGAATACAAGCTACATTATCGGCCACTTCCATTACGCCATAGTCTATGGAGATAGAAGGGCAAGCGAGGAATGCTCTGGATACGGCATCTATCTCTCCAGGCTGACCATATACGTTGATCTCGGCGAAGTGAACCGCTACCTCGGGGAGGTACTTCTCAAGAGCGCTGATAATATCACGCACACGCCAGACGAACATCCCCGAGTTCCACACATAGTTGCCTGTGGCAAGGAGCTGTACCGCTTCCTCTTCGCAGGGCTTTTCCTTGAACCTAACGATAGGTCCTACGCCTGTGGCTTTGGCTTCCTCGCCTAGCTCTATGTAACCATAGCCCGTAGCGGGATAGGTAGGGGGGATACCTATGGTCATGAGGCAGTTGTGTTCCTTCACATAGGCGACGGCTCCGAGGAGGGTCTCTCTGAAAGCTTTGATATTGGTGATATGCTGATCGGCAGGGGATACAATCATCACCGCATCGGGGTTGATGCTGGCAATCTTGTAGGCAGCATAAGCAATTGCGGGAGCGGTATTGCGGCGATCTGGCTCCGTGAGCACTTGGCTCGGGTGGAGGGCAGGCAGCTCATTGAGTACCATCTTCTCGAACTTCTTACCCGTTACGACCAATACATTGTCCTCGGGGACTAGGGTATCGAAGCGGTCGAAGGTCTCTAGAATCATTGACCTCCCGCTCCCTAGGATATCGAGAAACTGCTTGGGACGATTCTGCCGGCTCCAAGGCCAGAAACGGGAACCAATCCCTCCAGCCATGATAACACAGTAGTTGTCGTTGAGTAGACTATTCATCTTCGCTTACTTTTGTTGGGAGAATAAGAGGGTACTATCCCGCTGAATGGCAGGCTCTGTCCACTCTTTTGGTTCGAAAGACCACTTTGCCTTTACAATAGGAGTATAAGGATTGTGTTTCTTGAAGAAGTCTATGAGATAGAATCTTAGATCCTTGTCGGTAGACTTGACTAGCCTCTCTGGTAGCTCCTCGGCAGGGATGCCGCCGCCACGTGTAAGGAGCCCACCACCGCCATTGCCCCGATAGGAGTTGATGGCTACTAAGTATTCCTTTTGGGGGTCGAACTCCTTGGTTCCTACTTTCTCTATTATCACGCGCTCTCCTTTGGGCTGGGTAACGTCTACAGTGTAGGTCATCCCAGAGGCGGAGTCGAAGTTAAAAGAGGCATTCTTGGTAGCGAGGTATTGCCCACCGAGCTTCGACTCGTCTATCTGAATAAGACGGTCGGTAGGCGAGGTCATGGTCTGTATCCAGCGATCATAGCTCTCCTCTAGCGTCTTGCGGATTTCGTCGCCCGTGAGCTTCATGAGGTAGAGGGTATTTTCGTACCTATAGAGCTTGAATAGGTCTCTTACCGCTATCTCGCCTTGGTTAAGGGTGACATTGAAGTCCAGTGGAGCGGTAAAGGATACCTCTGCCTCGGGATAGATGAAGAACTGTAGCTGGTGGATAAGATCGGTAAAAGGGGTGGGGCGGAAGAAGGCACTCCTAGCCTCGATAGGGCTAGTGAGTGTAGCGATGGGGCGCGCCACGAAGTCTCTGACTGCCTGCTCTTGGTCTTTGAATCCCATCAAGAGCGCTGGGTCGGGCTGTACCTCTTCGAGCGATACAATCTCAGGGGCAAGGGTGATTCGTCCTTTGCCCTTCTTGCTATCGTGGAAGGTGACCACGGTGTGGCTCACCGCATTGGCATCGTTAGCGGGGTTGAGGAGGTAGGTGACCTTACCATCCTGATGCACTACCGAGTCAAGTAGCTGTCGATGGTCGTGCCCTAGGAGTACGAGATCCAGCTCGGGCACCTCGCGTGCCATTTGGTAGCCTACATTCTCCGACAATGGGCGAGTCTCGCCATCCTTATCGCCGCTACCACTATGGATGAGTGCCACAATCATATCGGGTTTGCTCGCCTGTATCTCGGGGAGATACTTCTTTATGGTCTCCACCTGGTCGGTAAACTCCAGTCCCTCCCACAATACGCGAGGGAGGTTGTGGGTAAGACCGGGCATAGTGGTACCTATCACTGCTATCCTGCGCCCGCCCTTCTGGATAAAGACGTAGGGCAGGAAGTAGGGGGCGTCTGTCCCCTCCTTCAGTACGTTGGCACCCAGTACGGGGAGCTTAAGTTCCGCCACGAACCTATCATAGGTGCTGTGCCCTGTCTCGATATCGTGATTACCTATAGAGATAGCGTCGTAGCCCATCTGGTCGAGCACCTGAGCATAGATATGCGTGGAGGCAGTGTCGATAAAGTTGTAGTAATAGGCGGAGGGTTGTCCTTGTAGGATATCCCCCGCATCAAGAAGCAGTACTTCATCGCTTCCCTGCTTTAGCTGCTTGATATAGCTGGAGACACGGGCGTAGCCTCCAGTGCCTGGCTGGTCATTGACAAAGTCGTAGGGAAAAAGATTGCCATGGACATCGGTAGTATGCACGATGTGTAGCGTGGTGCTCTTCTCAGGGGGTTGGCACCCAGCCAAGAGAAGGAGCAGAGAGGCAAATAGTATTATCCGCTTCATCTTGAGTATTATTCTACAATGTCGATTTCGTCGAGTAGGCGTTGGGCTCCGAGGTACTTGTCAAGTACTAGGAGTAGGTAGCGAGCATCCACGATGATACTTCTCTGGTAGTCGGGGAGGTATTGTATATCACCACCTACGCCTTCCCAGTTGCGGTCGAAGTTGATACCCACAAGCTCGCCACGACCATTCACAAGTGGTGAACCAGAGTTGCCACCTGTAGAGTGGGTAGTAGAGATAAAGTCCACAGGCATCTTGCCATTCGCTAGGGCTAGTTTGCCGAAGTCCTTAGCCTTATATATCTCTACGACCTTAGGGAGCAGGTAAAACTCGGGGCTATTGTCGTCCCACTTCTCCATGATACCCTCCATCGTGGTCTGGTGCCCATAGTAGACATTGTCTCGTGGCGAGTAGCCCTTTACTCTACCGAAGGTATAACGAAGGGTGAGGTTGGCATCAGGCCATAGGTTCATCTCGCCCTCCATCTCGAGCATCCCTTGGAGCATCGTTTTGCGTGCGAAGGCGAAGTCTCTGTCGTACTCTGCTAGTGCCTTAGATATTGTAGCTATGTCGTTGTGTGTAGCCATGGCAAGTGCCACAAGAGGATCGCTAGCATAGTCGTTGTAGGTTTTGCCCTTGAGGATTTGCTGGAGCTTCTCTCTATTTTGGTAGAGGCTATTGTCGAAGACCTTATCTAGTTCTCCGCGCTCAAGAAGAGCTTTCGCAATCGCTGGCGCTGCTAGCTCCACTGGTAGTGTCTCAGTGCCCTGCACCTTTTGGATATAGTCGAGCACTGCGGTAAGCATCGCTTTGGTGACCTTCTTATCTACCGCTATATTGTAGTCCTTATTGAAGTAGTTGTCGAGCTGCTTCATGAACTTATCTGGCTCTGTATTGGCAAACTCTTTCTCCGTAAGTAGGGGAGCACGCATAGTTTCTACGGCTCGGTTCAGACCCTCATCGTATATCTTGGAGAGTGCACGTAGCTTGGCACGCTCTGCCACCATGGATTCTATCTTGTCTATAGCTTGGGCATACTCGGGCTTGCCTACCTTCTTGGCGTAGGCGCGGAGCTTGTCTACCATTGCCCGCTTATTGCCCTCGAAGTCCATCTTATTGGTTGCCCAATTGGTGCCTATGGCATTTTTGTAAGCGTTGGTGGAGCCTTGGTACTTAGCTGCGTACTGGATATTGACCGCCTCGTCCTTCATCATCTCTTCCCACATGGTCTCCTGGCGAACTTTCCTGAGGTCGATGCGGATCTGGTTGTCTATATCTCTACGCTCTACTACCTCGCTAGGGGTATAGAAGTGATTGGTGGTGCCAGGGAAGCCCATCATCATTACGAAGTCGTCCTCCTGCACTCCAGAGCTATTAATCTTGAGGTAGTACTTGGGGTTGAGTGGGATATTCTCTGCTGCGTACTCTGCTGGCGAACCGTCGGGAGCGGTGTAGATGCGGAATACCGAGAAGTCGCCAGAGTGGCGAGGCCAAGCCCAGTTATCGGTATCGGCACCAAACTTGCCGATACAGCTAGGAGGTGCAGCTACCAATCGGATATCGGAGTAGATCTTCTTGACAAATAGGTAGTACCTATTGCCTTCATAAAAAGGCGCCATATCTAGGTTCACACCATTGGTGAGCTCGCCTCTATTCTCCTTGTACCACTGTTCCGCTACCTTGCGAAGAAAAGCACGGCGCATGTATTGCAGTGGGTCGGTGATGCCTTTCGCCTTGATATAACTATTGAGATAGTCGGTAGCATCTACGATCTCCTCTACTATCGTGACCGTGAGCCCAGGGTTGGGGAGCTCGGACTGTAGAGTAGGGGCATAGAACCCATCACGGAGGTAGTTGTGGTCTACCGAACTGTGGTTTTGGATCTCACCAAAACCGCAGTGGTGATTGGTGATGACCAATCCCTGACTAGATATGATCTCTCCCGTACATCCGCCACCGAACTGTACTACAGCGTCTACTAACGACCCTTTGCCAGGGTTGTAGATATCCTCTGCCGACATTTGCATACCCATTGCTTGCATCTTGGCGAGGTTCTGTTGCTTCAGGAATTGTACCATCCACATCCCTTCGTCGGCCTTAGCTATTGGCGCTACGAAGAGTACCGCCGCGGCGGCTGCTAACCATCTCTTCATCATCTTCATGCTCTTATCTCTATTTGTCTGTTATTTATTCCAAGTACTGTAGGGGTGTTGTGCCAAGTAGTAGTTGAGGTAGTGCGGGTCGTTGGTCACCTCCTCGCCTATCCATTCAGGGATGATGACCGTCTCTTCTAGCGATGGTAGCTCCAGCTCCGCTATGATCAACCCTTCGTTCTCCTCCAAGAAGAAGTCCACCTCCCACCTGCGTGCGCCATCTGTGATGATATGGCGCTGTTTCACAATCTTGCTGTAGTGGCTCAGCTGCATCATCTCTATCGCATCCTCTACAGGGATTGGGTACTCAAACTCACTGCGGATACCGAGTTCCTCTGTCCGAGCCTTCTTGATGGTGAGATATGCCTCCTCCATATTGATTAGGCGAATGCGCACCGTGAGTCCCTCATCGTTGGCGATATAGGCTTGCTGTATATTTAGTACTATATCGCTCTCAGGCAATTGTGCTCCAGGTTTGAGCAAAAACTTACGTTCTATCTCTAATGCCATAGCTCCTATCTTATCTAATGGTTACCTGTGTAGCGCCAAATCCGTATTGCTGGAATGAGGCGTCCTGCTGGTCATATCTGGGGTACTTGCGCTTTAGGAGATTGATTACGGCTTGGCGCAATACACCCTCGCCCTTGCCGTGTATAAAGATAATCTTCTTTCCCTTGAAAGAGGGTTTGCGATGTGCTCGAAGCACTTCCTCTACCCTTTTGAGTTGGAGCTCCAGCATATCCCGAGGCTCCAAGCCTACGGTGCTATCTACCACTTCATCTATATGTAGGTCGATTACTAGAGGCTCGCTGAGTTTCTTTTGGGGCTCGGTGTGAGGGCGCTTCTGCTGAGTAGCCACCTTCTGAGACATCATTTCTGCTGCGAGCTTCTCGGCATCAATCTTATTTGTGGTCATTACCTTGTCGTCCTTCACTAGTTCGTACACAATGGCGTGGTCGTCGAAGTAGGGCGTCTCTATAAAGGCATTCTCCTTGAAAAACTTAGCACCATCTATCTTCAGTTCGACATCCACAGAGTGCTTAGGGCGGTAGGGCACCCCTTCCTCCTTGAAAGCGATAATCTGGAAAGTACTCTTGGCACGCTCGGGTAGCTCGTCGGGACTAAAGCTCTCTAGTAGCTCCGAGCTATCGAAAGAGATCATACCCGCGAATCTGAGCTCATGGGCTGCACCGCGCCCCGAGGTGTAGGTGACAAAGAGATCGTAGTTGGAGTCATTGACGAGGAATACCTCGTAGTGGCTCTGTCCGATGCGCCCACCCTCCTCGGGTAGATAGCATAGGGTGATATTGAGTAGCTCTCCACTAGGGTCGCTCCCTCGCTTAGGGGCAGGTTGGTAGGTGCTCTTGCGCTGGGGCTGAACCGCAGTAGTTGCGGGAGCCTCTTGCTTCTTAGCACTCACGGGCGGTACTATAGTAGCCCCATCCTCTACCTTAACCACCTCATTATGTAGTACGGGAATCTCGAAGCCCGACTCGTCTTCTACATATACTACACCACTAGAGCGTAGTACCTTGCGTACAATACCCCCTCCAGTGGTATTGAGAAACCGAACCCTATCCCCGATATTTAATTGTATATCCATGCTCGTTAACGTTATATTGCACAAATGTACCTAATTTATCAGTGATAAGCGGGGTCTCTTATTGCCAAATGTCGGTCGTCCTCATCATTACCAATGTGTCGTAAGGGCTATTTTAGCACCGATAGTGCTCAATAGAGTAGAGCTCCAAGGTAGAAGTAGTAGGGCGGAAGTTTACCTTCCCTTATCCATTGGGTAGGGATGCCGAAAAGCTCCTCGGAAGTGCCCATGAGGTCGAAACAGAAGTTCTCCAGAGAGTAACGAATAGCTTCGGGATGACGGCAAGGCTTGTCCTTGAGTCGAGCACAGGTACCACGAGGACACCTGCGGCAGCTTCCCGCAAAGCAGGCTCGACTGCCGGGTCGGCTCTTCTCCAGTGCCAGAATTTCCCGATCGGTAATCAGGCGAACGGCATCGCCTATCTCCTCGGCAAGATCCATAAGCTCTTGCATCGAGCCCTCACGCCCAGCATATTCCTCATTGAGTACTACCTCGTAGCCATATAGCTCTATCTGTGTGTAGCCCTCTAGGAGGGTGTTGAGGTCAAAGTTAAAAGGCGGACAGCTCCAGAGCTTTCCATACTGGCGGCAATGCTTACAAGCCTCTCGGAACCGCTCTATATGTTGATACCGCTCCACGTATTCGTGAAGCGGTATCAATCTAGAATGAGTCTTTATCTCTCCGTATTTCATCTTTCCTTGAGGATGACATCGTGGGCGCCTCCCTCTACGATAGAGGTGGAGGATACGAGTGTTATCTTGCTATTGTAGTGTAGCTCATGGATGTTTACTGCGCCACAACTGCACATGGTAGACTTCATCTTGCCCAGCGTGAGCATTAGATTGTCTTTCATCTTACCAGCATAGGGGACGTAGCTATCTACACCCTCCTCAAACTTCATGCCCTCGGTAGTGCTACCGCTATCGTAGCGCTGCCAGTTCTTAGCACGGTTCGAGCCTTCGCCCCAGTACTCCTTTACATAGTTGTTGTTGATCTTGAGCTTCTTCGTAGGGCTCTCATCGAAGCGCGCAAAGTACCTACCCATCATCAGGAAGTCGGCTCCCATGGCGAGCGCTAGCGTCATGTGGTAATCATGCACGATGCCACCGTCCGAACAGATTGGGATATATACCCCTGTCTCCTCGAAGTACTTGTCGCGGGCTTTGGCGATATCCATTATCGCTGATGCCTGACCACGACCAATACCCTTCTGCTCACGAGTAATACAGATAGAGCCACCACCAATACCTACCTTTATGAAGTCTGCCCCAGCCTCTACGAGATAGAAGAAGCCATCTGGGTCTACTACATTACCTGCTCCGATAGGCGTGTCGGGATAATGCTCCTTTACCCAAGCGAGGGTCTGCTGCTGCCATACCGAGTAGCCATCGGAGCTATCGATACATAGGACATCTACCCCTGCCTCTACGAGTGCAGGCACACGCTCCTTGTAGTCGCGGGTATTGATACCACCGCCTACTAGTAGCTGCTTATTCTCTTTGCCAGAGAGCTCGAGAGGGTTCTCTTTGTGGCTATCGTAGTCCTTACGGAATACGAAGAATTGGAGGTTCTGATCCTCATCAATGATAGGCAAGGTATTGAGCTTGTGCTCCCAGATTACATCGTTGGCCTCCTTGAGGGTAGTACCCAGCTTGCCTACCGTGAGTTTCTCAAATGGCGTCATGAAAGACTCTATCTTGGTCTCTAGTGGCGTAGTGGAGATACGATAGTCGCGGCTCGTAACAATGCCGAGGAGCTTGCCATTGGCAGTGCCATCCGCTGTGATAGCGATGGTAGAGTGTCCCGTCTTCTGGGTGAGTGCCAATACATCTCGTAGGGTCTGGGAAGGAGTGAGATTGGAGTCGCTGGTTACGAATCCAGCCTTGAACTTCTTCACTTTGCGCACCATCTCGGCTTGGCTCTCAATAGATTGCGAACCGAAAATAAACGAAAGGCCACCATTGCGTGCCAACTCAATAGCAAGGGTATCATTAGATACCGATTGCATGATGGCGCTTACGAAAGGAATGTTGAGGTTAATCTTGGATGCTTCACCTTTGTGGTGCTTCACCAGTGGTGTCCGCAGGTCTATATTTTCAGGGGTGCACTCTGCTGTAGTGAGTCCCGGAATCAGTAGATACTCCCCGAAGGTGTGGGAGATTTGGTCTAGTACTTTTGCCATGTTTCCTCTAATGGTTCTAAAAGTTATGAGGTACAACTTGCTCGCAAATTTACACAAAATGTCCGAGCTTGCAAAGCCCCCCCCATCCTTCCCTCAATGGCGCGCACCGGTAAAAGAAGTCCGAGTATAAGGCGCTATACCATATTGTATATCGCCATATATTGCTGGAAAACGCTCTAGTATTACCCCTCTCAATTTCTCCTAATAATGATGATTAAAGGGAGCAACATGATTAGTAGGTAGCCGATTATTTCCTTTCTATTAGATCCTTCAGCCCAAATATCCAATACTATAGCTAACGCAATTAGTATTATACTTAGAACAAGGACGGTTTTGTTCTTGCGCAATATCATATTCTTTATTGGATGTCTCCGCTCAGTATGAGTTATTACTCAGTTGCAAAGATACAACAATATTGCCCTATTTGAACTGAGGAGAGGAGACTTGATACCGTCAGAATGAAGGGATATTTTTTGTTTTGTTGGTGCGTTAGTTTTTTATTATTTTGTCGGTAAGAGTTGTTCGGGATATTGATTTCATTAAATAAATATGAGGAAAATATGCAGTAGCATTTTATTGGTACTATTATGCATTCTACTTTCCGTTTCCTGTAATAAGAACAGTGAATTGGAGGAAACGTCTTTGTCGAACTTCACACAATTCGAAAGTGTAAAGAATAAATTAGACGCTGATGCTAAAGTGGCAAATAGGCGTGCGCGATTGCGTTCGGCATCGGATGACGAGACCCCACTTATACTGAAAGAAGTCGATATAGACTGGGATGAATCTAGATTTGTAACTTTTGGAGATTCTACCATATTTATGTGGGTTCCTTTTGATGCCAAGTTCAATTCTGTATTGGTCTCGAATGAAGTTGATTCCATCAGAGCAAAAGAGTTCAACCACAAATTGAGTTATACAACGCTGGTTCGGTACGAAAATATTTCTGATTCGATCTCAGGAGTTAGCTTGTATGCACATATTATACCTAGCATTGAGTACCTATATTCGGGAGCACCTCTTTATGATTCCGATAGATTTGTCCCAAAGCACTTTGATGGACAGATACACCTATATAATCTAGATGGCAACTTGATTGGCATACGTCAGTACATAGATGGCAAGCCCTATGAAATAGCAGAGGAGCTTCGTGCTATTCTTTCTATCTGCTTCACGAGAGTTGTCGAAATGTACGCAGGGGTAGGTTCAAATCTTGAATTTAAGGGTTACGCATATCAGCGACATTGTATACATGACTTTGGCTACACAAATTCCAATATTTCACCACTGGTATACCTTACTATGTCCAAGATCGATTCTGGAGAAGGTGGTGGAGGGGGAGGAGGCTCCTATTCGCCTCCCCTACCGCCTCCGGAAACACCTATTCGAAAAGACCCATGCGGTGAAGCCAAGAAATTCATAGCAAGGACACAAATATCTGACAAAATAAAAGAGTTGTCAGCGCATAGGGAGGCACAAAGAGGGCGGTCGATCCAGGAAGAGAAAGGGTATGTTGAACTATCCGATGGTACATTCAAGCCAATTCCGGCAATCAAAGATGGACACACAATGAATGTGGAATCGGTCGTGGGCGATAAAAAAGGATATATACATACACATACAACTGATTATGAGGCTGCAGACGGATATATTAATAAACCTATTCAGATTTTAAAGTCAACCATAATGATAGAATGTAAAGAGTAAATAACTAAGAGTATGAAGAAGATCGTAAAATTAGTCGCTTTCTGGAGCTTTGTCCTCCTCTTTGCGTACACGCCACTTAAGGCGCAAGAACAACTCCCCATTATACCTCTGGAAGATCATATCCCGTGGAGGAAGCACGAGGTACACCAAGATATTAAGTATGCGTATTTCAAAGATGTCCATAATATACTGCGACCGATGGTGGGGCATTGGTCTGCGGAAAAAGGGAATTATCTATATGACTTTTGGATTACAAAACAAGAATATGTAGAAATCCCTCAGGGAAGACATGACAATCTTATTATCCAGTATGAGGTTTATGAAAAGGGGAAGATTCTTTTCTCTACTTTACCTATCACTTTGCAGAAAAGACCACGTATTCCGAAGGGATTCCGATACTACCCGGATAGAAAGGAGTATTCCGTTTTCTATTTCGGGGGTAAGGGTCAGGAGGGTTTATGGTGGCTCAGTCCGGGAGCGAAACCTCAAACTCTTAAACTTGTATATCGCGATGATGCCTATTTGCATGGCTTTGACCCCAAGACACCTCAGCTATTCCCGATGTTCCCGGACTACCTGGTGCTTACGAGAATTAATCCTAATCCGGCGATTGCTGAAAGGTTACTGTCGATGGACAACATCAGTGCTTTGGGGGTAGAGAAAGTTAAGAAGCTGATTCAGATATCTCGTATGATATCCAAAAAATCACGAACTTTTACCATTGGAGACTTGACTACTGAAGTGAAGTTTCTAAGTGCCAAAGGCCGTCCTGTACTTAATAAGGAGGAAGTCGAGCGACACAACTACTACAGCATCCGGTTTACTGCAGACAAAGAGATCACTCCAATCACAATACAGTTTTATAACCATCCTACCATTGTGTATGAATCTGTCGTCCCGATATATCTTCAAGCTTTGTGTCACTCTCTTTTGATAGAGAAAATCAAGAATCTAAATAATGATAGCAGTGTCTCTTTCCTCAAGAGTCCATCGAGCCAAGACTTTGGTTTTGGATTATTATGCTCAGCATACGAAGCAGGCTCCATCGGCTTTGGCAGATCAGTATGTTCGAGAGATGGGAGATGTGATTGCGTTCTTTGGGGATGACTTAGATGATGTTGCCCCGATATTATGGTGGGGTATTCGAAATAGTGCATCCTTTAGTGAACTGCCGCTAATGGAACAGGCTAGGATCGACGATATCCTAAGTACTCTTGGATATATTATTCGTGATAATGTACGTCGTCCAATGGATCCGAATCTGGATACCCAGGAGCTAAAGTAATTGAAAATACTTATTATTGACTTATTGGTAGCTATAAAGGAACTTTGTGTTAAGGGGAGGTATGGCATGGTGGTAGCGAAAGGGAGCTAGGTGGGTGTGTTTTCGTGTATTTTATCTGATGGTTTAGCGATATTTTGGTATCTTGTCGGGAGTGAATAGAAATTGATAACCAGAAAGAATAGTATTACTATGTCGAATGAGATTTTGAAACTGAAGCCAGAGACAGTCTGGGCTTATTTTTATGAGCTTACACAGATTCCTCGCCCTACTGGGCAGATGAAGGAGGTGGTAGAGTATGTCTCCTCGGTAGGAAAAAAACTGGGATTAGAGACGCATGTAGATAAGGTAGGTAATATCTTGATACGCAAGCCTGCCACAAAGGGGTATGAGAATCGTCCTGTGGTAGCATTGCAGGGGCACTTGGATATGGTGCCTCAGAAAAACAACCATGTGCAGCACGACTTTGCCAAGGATCCTATCCAGCCACGTGTTGATGGCGAATGGGTGAAGGCCAATGAGACTACACTGGGTGCCGATAATGGTATCGGTGTATCGATGGCGCTTGCTGTGCTATCCGATGACACACTAGAGCATGGTCCTCTTGAGGCGCTCTTTACGATAGACGAAGAGGTAGGTATGGTGGGTGCTTTCGCTCTGGAAGCTGGCTTCTCAAAGGCTGATATCATGCTTAACCTCGATTCTGAGCTTGTGGACGAACTCTATGTGGGCTGTGCTGGTGGTGTAGATATCAATGTGCGCCTAGAGTATAAGGATGATAAGCCTGTACCAGCTAATGATGTTGCGGTGAAGGTGACGCTAAATGGTCTGAAGGGTGGTCACTCGGGCGTGGATATCCACCTCGGTAGGGGCAATGCCAATAAGATGATGGTACGCTTCCTGAAGAAGGCTACCGAGGAATTTAATATCTCTATAGCTGAACTACAGGGTGGTTCGCTCCGCAATGCTATACCACGCGAGGCTTGGGCTGTGGTTACGCTGCCCGAGGAGGAGGTGAAGGACTTCCAGGCTAGGGTTGCAGAGTTCGAGTCGCTCTACATCACCGAGTACCAGGGTATAGAGAGCGGTATCAAGATACATGTAGAGCGTCTTGCCGACCTACCTAAGACGGTTGTGCCTCAGGAGATTGCCGATAGCGTTATCCAGGCTGTTGAGGCGGTGCAGAATGGTGTGATCACTTATCTATCAGAGTTCCCCGATACTGTGGAAGCGTCTAGCAACCTAGCTGCCATCAAGCTCGCTGAGGGAGAGCTTACGGTGACTTTCCTCACCCGTAGCTCTAGCGAGAGCCGCAAGGAGATGGTGGCATCGAGCATAGAGAGTGCTTTTGCCCTCATTGGTGCCGAAGTGGAGTTCGATGGGGACTACAACGGTTGGCAGCCCGATGCACATTCTCACGTACTTGAGGTGATGAAGCGAGTATTTAAGGAGGAGCATGGCGTGGAGCCACCAGTGAAGGTGATGCACGCTGGTCTAGAGTGCGGTATCTTACAGGGTGTGATGCCAAATACTCAGATGATTAGCTTTGGTCCTACCATCAAGTTTCCACACTCTCCCGATGAGAAGCTGGAGATTTCTACTGTAGCTAGGACTTACGACTACTTGCTCCGTACACTCAAGGCACTTTAATGCTCGTAGAGACCGAACTTATCGTGCTCAGTGCTGTGCGTTATTCTGATAGCGCCAGTATTGTGACTACATATAGTGAGCGTTTTGGGACGCTCGCATTTAAGGTCGTTCGCTCTGCCTCTCGTAAGAGGGGAAGGGCGAACGCTCTTTTTATGCCCCTCTCTGTAGTGCGTATGACTATGGAGTATCATCCGACGAGGACTATCCAACTGCCTGGAGAGGCGGTCGTGCTACACGCGCCTATGCGTCCATCGGTCGATGCTGCTGCCAATGCTGTAGCCCTCTTTGTGGTGGAGCTACTTACCCGTATCGTGCGTTCGGGGAGTGCCGATGCCGAACTGTACCGTTACCTTAGGGATGAGATTATGGGGCTGGAGGCTCTGAGTGATCGGGGAGTGAGCTCTTTTCACCTCCGTTTGGTAGTAGGGATGCTGCACCACATGGGTATTCTGCCCGATCAGAGCCGGTATCGGGAGGGATACATATTGGATTTGCCCGAGGGGGCATTCCGTAGGGCTTGGACATTGGAAGAACAGGCACTGGGCAGGAGTTCTGAACTACTGGTGCAATTTATCACTACCGAATCTCCCGAGGAGCTTCCGATCTCTCGGCAAGAGCGCAATGCCCTCCTAGATATGCTGCTCGCCTATCTTGCGTATCACTTCCCCGATGTGGGCACACTGAGGTCGCCCGAAGTCCTTTGCCAGCTATTTTAGAGCTGGGTGAAGGTGTGGTCGATGTGGTAAATGCGAGTGGAGAGGTCTTTGAGATGCTCTATATTGTGCGATACCATTATCAGCGCAGTGTGCTGCTGTAGGGTAGGGAGCATCTGGTGGAGGGTCTCTTCGAAAGTGCGATCTACATAGGTGGTAGGCTCATCAAGAATCAGTAGGGTGGGTTCGCTCACGATAGCACGAGCTAGGAGTACGCGCTGGAGCTGTCCGCCCGATAGTGCTCCTATGGCGCGATGAGCGACTTCGAGCATGCCCACTTGCTGTAGTGCTTCATGTGCTTTTGCCCTTTGCTCCTTGGTGGAGTACAGACTATTATGAGTGAATAGCCCACTCAAGACCACCTCCTCTACCGATATGGGGAAAGCCTTATCCAGACGGTTCTGCTGCGGCATATATCCGATATTGAGTTGGTCTATCTGCTGCCCTTCGGGGGTATAGTAGGTGATACGCCCCTTACGGGGTATGATGAGCCCTAGCAAAGCACGGACAAAAGTGGTCTTCCCCGCACCATTAGGACCGGAAAGACCGATGAAGTCGTGGGGATAGAGCTCGAAGTCAAGCCCCGTTAGGATACTCGGCTCATCATCGTAGCCGAGCTCCAGTTTCCTCGCTATCAATATAGGATGGCTCATTATCGCTTCCTAAATACCTCTATAAGGCGTTTCATCTCTGCTGTCCAGTCTTCCGCAAGCGGCTGGATGGTTAGAGGTGCTATCCCTAGTTGGCGAGCTATGTTTTCGGCATTCTTTGCGTCGAACTCCTCTTGTATCAATACAGCACGTGTGTCCATTGCCTTTGCGGTTTCTAGTAACTGTACTAAGTGACGGGGGGTAGGCTCTAGCCCATTCTCCTCTATCACCAACTGGGTTAAGCCCCATTCACTAGCGAAGAGGGATAGGGAGGGGTGGTAGATGACGAAAGCGCACGAATCGCTCTCCCCGAATACCTCGTGGGCGAGGGCTTCGACCTCGCCAAACTTGGGGGTGAGATGGCTCTCGTAATTGGCGCGTAGCTCTGCTTCTTTTTCGGGGAATATCTCGATAGTAGCCGCTAGGATAGCTTCTGCCATAGCTTTGCCGCCCTGTAGCGAAGTCCAGTAGTGCGGGTCGCCATGGATATGTGTGTGTTCGTGACCTTCCTCATGCCCATGGATGAGGTCGTGAGGTAGCCTTTCCGCAAGGTTGATCACGGCAACACTATCGGGTAGTGCATTGATCCACTGTTGCTCAAAAGGCAGAGTGCCGATAGCAAAGTAGCCTCGTGAGTCTTGGAGCTTAGCGATGTTTCTTGGGGTAGGGTCGTAGTACTCAGGGTTATTACCGTAAGGTACGAGCACGTGAACCTCGGCGAGGTCGCCCACGATATGCTTCAAGAAGTACTTCTGGGGCAATAGGCTCACCGATAGGATGGGCTTGTGACTCTCCTTGGACGGGGTGCAGCCTGTGGCGAATAGGGCTACAAGGAGTAGTGTAAGTAACTTATTCATATTGAGTTGGTGATAAGTACAGCGTTGTAAGCGATAAAGAGAAGTAGCATAATCAGCCCTTCGGGACGTTTGATCTCACGTTTGCCCCAGAAGAGTGCCATAGCAAACGCCATGATTGTAGCAATCAACTGCATCCAGATATCGAGAGTAGTAAACTGGAGGTGCTGCAATGGGTGAACGACGCCCGAGATACCGAGCACGAAGAAGATATTGAAGATATTGCTCCCAATTACGTTGCCCACAGCGATACCAGTATTCTTTTTGAGTGCTGCGACTACCGAGGTGGCTAGCTCGGGTGCAGAGGTGCCCCAAGCCACTAGGGTGAGCCCAATCAGGGTGTCGCTTACTCCTAGTTTCTTGGCTATGAGCGAAGCATTGTCCACAAATAGACCGCCACCATAGATGAGCCCTGCTAGCCCTACGATGATGAGCAATACATTTAGCGCCCAGTGCTTCTCGCGCTCGGCGGGTGCCTCTGTCTCCTCTCTATTTTGCCGTCCCATATACATGGTGTAGCCGAGGAAGAGCAATCCAAATAGGATGAGTATCAAAGCCTCGGCACGTGAGATAGATGATGGTGCGCCATCGAGTGCGGGGTCGGAGACGAAGATCATCATCACCGTGGCGGCGAGGATAGATATGGGGATGTCGAACCGGATGGAGTTGCGCTGCACCGGGATGGGATACACCACGGCACATAGTCCGAGGGTGAGTAGGATATTGAAGATATTGCTTCCGATCACATTGCCTACCGCAATGCCTCCATTGCCACCGATACTACTGAGTACGCTCACCGATAACTCGGGAGCGGAGGTGCCGAAAGCCACAATCGTAAGCCCTATGATGAGCTGAGGGATCTTGAACCTCCGAGCTATCGCTGCCGCACCATCGGTAAGGAAGTTGGCACCAGCCAAGATGAGTGCCAGCCCAACCACTACTAAAGCAATCTCTAACCACATAATCCTATTAGTCCAAATATGCGTACTCGAGGGTGGTCACCGAACCATACTCAGGTACCCCTACAAAGAGCTCTTCTAGCCCTATCAAACCCTGACAAAGGCGAGCACTATTGATGACCCCTCCGTGGCAAAAGACCGCCACCCTGCGGTAGCGCTCTCTCCTCACTTCTTGTACAAATGCCCGCACTCTTTCGATTAGTTGGTCCACCGTCTCGCCACTAGGCGGAATTGCCTCACCCTTAGCATCTGCATACTTTTCGGGTTGCTCCTTCATAAGTGCGAATACCTCCGTCCACGGTTTTAGTTCCCATTCGCCAAAGTTGCGCTCCATGAGGCGTGGGTCTCGTGTGGCTATATCGTCGTAGCCACAGAAGATACAGAGATCCTGTGCCCTCGAGAGGGGGCTCGTGAATACTGCATCATACTTTCGCCCTTCCAGCCTATGGTGTACCACCGCTGCCTCGTCGGCAAACGTATCAGCTACCTTGAGGTCGGTCTGCCCATAGCAAGTCGCCCCTGTGATGTTTAGTGAAGTGTGTCTAATCCAGTCTATTCTCAACATTAATATTCTTCTTCGTAATTCTTGCCGTGGCGCTTCTTGCGGTTGTCCTTCCTTCCCTTGCGTAGCTCCTTGCTCTTAGGGTTGTCGGAGAAGTTCTCTTCCGCTTTCTTGTGGCTTCCATACTTCTCATCGGTCTGGCGCTCAGCTGCCTCACGGGCAAACTTCCTAAATAGTCCCTTCAGAGGGATCGACACATCATCGAGGGTTACCCTGTCCTCTACCGAGGCTTTGTCGCCAATGCCAGCGGTCTGGTCGTTTACCTTGATACGTCCTTGACGAAGTAGCTCCTCTGCATCCTTTCGTGTGTACTCGTAGTACTCACTCACAATACGACTAATGCGTACCTCCATACTATTGGATTAAATAGTTACTGATATTTATTGAAAATTGATTCCTTCATCGCCTCTGCTGTCTCCCTAGGAGTGGCAAGAGGACTAATATATTCTATCTCAAATCCATTGCGCTCCATCCCTCTCGCCCACGTCATCTGTCGTTTGGCAAACTGGTGTATCGCTGTCTCTAGCCCTCGGTGCATCTCCTCGTAGCTGAGTTTATCCAGTAGGTAGAGCGTTACGAACTTATACTCTAGTCCGTAGCGAATGAGTGCATCGGGCTCCACTTGCTCCAAGAGCCCCCGCACCTCATCTATCATCCCCTTTTCTAGTCTTGCCAAGAGTCTTCTCGAGATTCGCTCTCGGCGTACCTCACGGCTTACATCCACACAGAAGATAGGGCCTCTCAGGGGCGCCCGCTCTTCTACCTCCACTTCGCCCGCAAGTGCCAATTCTATGGCACGCACTAAGCGCCTGCTATTGTGGCAGTCTATTCCCTCCAAACTGCCACCTGCTGCCAATAGCCTAGCTTGGAGTCCCTCTACTGAGAGGGCATCCAGCTCGGCACGTAGCTTGTGGTCTATAGGCGCTTTGGGCATCTTATACCCTCCGAGGACGGCTGTTATGTAAAGTCCGGTACCACCACAGAGTATCTTAGGGGTCTCTTGGGGAAGGGCATCGAAAGCCATGTAGAAGTCCCTCATGTATCGGTGTAGGTTGTACTGCTCGCCAGCCTCCGCTACATCAATCATGCGGTAGGGGACAGAGTAGCCGCCCACCTGATACTCCGAGAGATCCTTGCCTGTGCCGATATCCATGCCACGGTACACTTGGCGCGAGTCTCCACTAAAGAGTACCGCACCAAGCATCTCTGCCAACTGCACAGCGATAGAAGTTTTACCGCTGGCGGTTGGTCCATAGATGGTAATGATATCGATGCCGAGCGGCAGAGGTTGCATTTACTTCCCGAGTAAATTCTGTGGATAGGTACCCTCGTCGGCGAGCTTCTGTAGCTTAGCTACAACATCGGGACGGTCATTGGCATAGGTGACACCAAACCACTTGGCAGGGGTGTCGAGTACCTTGCAAGTAGATGTACCATTATTAATAAGTTGGTTGACCACGAAGGGGATGTAAAACTCACCCTTCTCGCTATTGATATTTTGCTCTAGGAAAGAGACAAAAGCCGCTTCGGAGTGCTGGAAGTAGTCGGGCGTAAAGCCCCACATATTCATTGATACAGGGGTATGATCGTCTATGGCCACTTTCTTGCCGTGCTCATCGGTGAAGACAATCTCGCCATCTACCCTCTGCACATCGGTACGCTCTACTACGCCAGTGAGGAAGCCCTCCTCATTGGTCTCGCATACACCACGGGCTACAGTGCCGCTCTCGCTGAGCGTATTGCCTACACGATAGCCTACCATGCAATACTGGTTGGTAGTGCCCTCCATACGGCGTAGTTCTTCGGCAAGAACCTCGAAACTCTCACGTCCGTAGAAGTCGTCGGCATTGATGACCGCAAATGGCTCCTTAATCACATCACGCCCCATGAGTACAGCGTGATTGGTACCCCAAGGCTTGGTACGACCCTCAGGGCAAGTGAAGCCCTTGGGTAGGTCGTTTACAGCTTGGAATACTATCTCTACTGGTAGAAGATGCTCGTACTTGCTGGCTACCTTGGTACGGAAATCCTCCTCAAAGTCTTTGCGAATCACAAATACCACCTTGCCAAACCCAGCCTTCACTGCGTCATAAATTGAGTAGTCCATAATGGTTTCTCCACTAGGTCCTACGCCATCTAGCTGCTTCAGACCGCCATAACGGCTGCCCATTCCTGCTGCCAGTACAAATAATGTTGGTTTCATCTTTTACTTTGCTTATAACTCTTTCTAAACAGTGCGTAAAGCTACACAAAAAAAGTGATAATGGAATGATTATTAGTAGGCTCTCCACTCTTTTAAGGAGTGTTAGAGCAATATGAATGCCCCGAGATCATCAACTCAGACTAAGGCGTACAGTATACGAGCAAGAAGTGGGTAGAGCTACTAGAGGAGAAAGGAATGAGGATATGTATGGATGGAAAAGGACGTTGTAAGGATAATATTTGGATAGAACGCTTCTGGAGAAGCATCAAACAGGAACATATCTATCTTAATCCAGCCCATACAGTCTCAGAACTAAGGCAGGGGATAGGGAAGTGGATAAAGTTCTATAACTATGAGCGCCCCCACTAGAGTATCACCAAGCTACTCCCTGCCATGGAATATGGAATAGTAGTAGCTGCATAACAATAACTAATAACTATGTAAAGAGAAAGAAAATGTGTACTTTTGTTACGGTGAAAGAAAAAAACACTAGCCCGTTGTCTAAAAATGGGGAGTACTATACACAGTAATACAAAACTTTAAGGATGAGAAACTAAATATTGTACAACTACTATTTAGTAATGTTTATTCTTCTTGTTATGCAGATAGGCGTCATAGTGCTGTTATTAACTATAATGGGGATGTTTACAAATGTACAGCAATTGACTTCCTCAATACTACAAGAGATGGTTATTTAAGTGAGGATGGGAATATAATTTGGGAAAATGATAGCCTAGAGAAACGAATGGATAGTAAGTTCAAAAATGCTCCATGTCACAAATGTCGTATTCAGCCAATATGCAATGGAGGCTGCAGTCAAAAAGCACTTCATTATGCCCATAAGGACTATTGTATACATGATTATAATGAAAGCAAGAAAGATAAAGTTATACTTGATAAGTTCTACTCATTACTTCAAAAGAAAGTGAAATCATTTATATGACAAAGCTGGATTTACTTTACTCAAAAATGGAACGTAAAAAACAAAGCGTATCACTTGTAAAGTCTGTGAGAGGTCTTTGGATACTCTTATTGGCGGGAATAACTATGGGGGTCGGTCCAAGTGCCTTTGCTCAATTCCAAATCACTGGACGACTACTCTTTGGCTCCGACTCTACTTCTGTCGCTGGTGCGTCGGTCTCCCTCTATGAGGGTGATCGATTGGCAGAGGGGACGATAAGCAAGGAAGACGGAAAATTTGTACTCCATCGGGGTACTCGCCAATCGACACAAGTAAGCATCAGTATGCTTGGTTGTGCACCTATGGTGATTTCGATAAAAGGTGCTAGTAAATCATTAGACTTGGGCAACCTATATCTAGACGACACACATCAATTAGACGAAATCGTCGTAACCGCCCAAAGGGAGAATGTACAGAGGATATTAGTTTTCCCCAAAAAACATGAGCTTGTCGCTAGTCCCGATGTGCTGAGCTTGCTTAGGAATATGGGTCTTAGAGGACTAAGCATTAGTCCAATGTCACAGACGGCATTGGTGTATGGCAAGGCGGTACAGTGGCAAGTGAATGGTGTCCCAAAGTCGCGTGAGGAAATCTTCAATATTATCCCAGAGAAGATTTTGCGTATTGAGTACTCCGATATGCCAGGTGCGAGGTATCTAGACAAAGGGATCGGTGGAGTGGTCAATATCGTACTAAAGGAGCAGAATGATGGGGGCTCCTTCAGGGTATCTGCTCAGCCAGCACTGACGACGGGTTATTTCAATGGCAATACAGGCTTTAGCTACAATATCGGCAAGCATGCCCTCACACTGGGCTACAACCTTTCGTATAGAAATTATAAGAGTAGGCTGGTAGAGCTCGATGAGCGCTTTATCGGCAAAGGAGAGGAAGTGCATAGGGTGAAGATGCCAGTGGCTAGCCCATTTGGCTATAGCGACCACAACCTCAGTCTCTCTTATCTGTATCAGATGACCCCCAACAGACAGTTTTCGGCCACTTTTAGCGGGAAGCTTTTGGACACTCACTCCATAGAGCAATCCCATGTAATAGAGACCCATAAGGCAGATTACTTTAGGACCGATTACTCTAAGGGTAGGTCTGTGGCTCCAACGCTCGACCTATACTTCTCCAATCTGTTTGATAATGGTGGTAAGCTCGAACTTAATGTCGTGGGGACCTATAGGCAGGGCAAATATGAGTCTAGTGTCTCTGACAAGATGGGTGGAGCAGTGAAGCAAGAATATACCAATCCAGTAGAGAGCCATCGTAAAGCTCTGATTAGCGAGGTGTATTATACTCAGCAGTTTAGACCCTCTCTAGTCTTCACTACGGGTGTGCAAAACCATCTTGGACACTCGGAGAATACCTACTTCTCGCCAAGCAAATTTACAGATGTCTTGAGCGAAAATAATAATTATCTGTATGCTCAATTGTCGGGCTCAGCAAATAAGTTTCAGTACTCTGTGGGTACAGGGGTAAAAGCGTATTGGGTCAAAAGCTCTACCAACCAGAAGAGCTATTACAAAAATCTGAGTACCTTGACCCTGATGTACTCCTTGAGTAATAAAGCACACCTCCGCTTGGCAAGCTCCTATATGCCTAGTTTGCCTAGTTTGAGCCAGCTCTCAGAGGTGTCTCAGCGCTACGATGACTATTTAGTACATAGCGGTAACCCACAGCTCTCCGCTGCCCAGTATGTATATAATAGACTGGGGCTATACTACTCCTCAGAGCATTTTGCACACGACCTAGAGGCGACTTACTACCGAATTTGGGATCCTATTCTTTATGATGTCTCCTATAATAGAGAAAAGAACTATTTCCTTTCACACGCAGTTAATGGCAGGTATAGCCAGGTGCTAGGGCTGAGCTGGAACTTAAAGATGAAGAACCTCTGGGATTTCCTGACCATTTATAGTACGGTGGGATATGATTTCCAAAACTCCGATACAGGAGTAGATAAGTTTAGCCTCAATTCGCTCTACTGGGACATCTCTGCAATACTACAATACAAGGAATGGTCGCTTGCCTATTACTATACCCAGCCGAAGAGATCGCTGTATAATAACGTCGTCTCAAGGGGTGAAAACTCATCCCAATTGACTTTGATATGGAAGCGTAATAGGCTCACCCTATATGCAGCCCTCCACTTCCCATTTACTAAGAACGGTGCAACCTACGAGTCGGAGCTCCTCTCAAGGGTCAATCCCAAGACAAGCTACGTGAGCATCTTGGATAATCGTAATATGTTTTCACTAGGCCTCTCCTGGAATATAAGCTTTGGGAAGCGACTAAAGACCAGCCAAAGAGGTCTCTACAACACCGACTCCGACAATAGCATGGTCTCTACCTCTAGTAGGTAAGTATTAATCATTAATAATTGCAATTGAGATGAAACAGAAAAATCTCTCTTAAAATTACAGGCGCAGGTGATGCAAGAGATAGAATATATCAAACAGAAGGATGCGATGGATTGTGGACCAGTGTGCTTGGCTATGGTGGTTAAGCATTATGGTCGCCATCCTGACTTGGAGCAAATCCGTAAGGATTGTGCTTTAGGTAAGGAGGGGGTCTCTTTATTGGGGATTAGTAAGGCGGCAGAGAAGAGGGGGTTGCACTCGCTGGGTGGTCGCATCACTTTTGAGACGCTAGCAAATGAAGCCCCACTTCCCTGCATCGCTCACTGGAATCAGAATCATTTTATAGTTGTTTATAAGGTCAAGAGACTTCGTAAGGGTAATTATAGGGTCTATGTCGCAGATCCAGGAAAAGGATTGTTCACTTACACCAAAGAGGAGTTTTGCGAGCATTGGATTAGTACCAAGACTAATGGCGAAGAGAAAGGTATAGTCCTACTTTTAGAGCCGACAGATGAGTTTTACAGCCAAGAAGTGACTGATGGCGGAAAGTTCGAGAAAGGTAATCGGCTGACCTTCCTTTGGAGCTATGTCAAGAAGTATCGTAGGTACTTTGGGCAAATTATACTAGGCCTATTGCTGGGTTCGCTGATACAGCTTGTTTTCCCATTCCTTACTCAGGCTATAGTCGATACTGGTATAGGTGGGCGAGATATCGGTTTTATTTGGCTGGTGCTATTGGCTCAGCTGATGTTGCTCTTTAGCCGTACGGCGATTAGCTTTAT
>NZ_KB904234.1 GCF_000379925.1 Porphyromonas levii DSM 23370
AAGGAGAGGGAGAGGAGAGGGAAACAAACAATTGGAAACATTCAGTAGCGAGCTAACCAAATAGCCCGCTGGCAATCTCGTGTCCCAAAGTGTACCCATTTACAATAATTGTGGTATTCAGTAGCTTATAAATAGATAAAAAAGACAAAGACCAATCTCCAAAACAGCCAAACACCTCCCAAAATACAGCAAAGAGCACCCCAAAGTACCCCCAAATACTACCCCCAACAGCGCCGATCTATACTTTGCGGAATCTAGGCTAGCGCAACCAGGGAAATTTTTCCCTAGAAATAAATTTATTTTTCTGTACAAATAAAAATATTTATTCCTAGAAATAAATATTTTTATCTCTAGGAATAAATTTGCCTTATTGCGGTCGTCGTAAAGACTGAGACCGCTCGCCAATATTTGGAATAAGCTATGTGCTGTATTTGCACTGCCTTGTGCTAGATGTTACGAGTCTAACCTGAGGGGGCAAATTTAGTTGTATTTTCTATCTAGTATCTCTTTCATCACTACGGCAGTGCGGAGCTTTTGTTGGATGTTACTATCTAGGTCTAGGATGTCTTTGGCTAAAGGATTACTCTTGCCTGCCTCTTTGGAGTCTAGAACTTCCACCATCAGTTTCCCTCCCTCTATCTCTGTGAGGACATCTAGGCTCTGGTAGTTTGTGGTGGGAGTAATCTCTTTGGGGGTGGGCAAGGTATTATTTAGTTTCATGTGCGCCTCTTCTCGCCATGCCTCTAGCTGGGCATCACGTTTGGCGTTATGCTCTGCTGCTTCCTCCATATCCTCTCTCTCTCGCTCCTGATGCTCTTCTATTATCTTTTTAAGTCCGTCGGAGCCCTTCTTGAAGATGAAGAAGATGATAGCAACCCATATTATCCAACTCATATTATTATGTTCTGTCTGTCAAGTTGTTTTTGGTATCTTTGTTTCTCAAAGTTAGCTAAATAGTATGGGCTGACCAAATAGATGTCAAATAATGAACGATAAGATAATAGATAATAGCGAACAGTCTAAGCTCCTATATATGGAGACCTATGGCTGCCAAATGAATGTAGCTGACTCCGAAGTCGTGTATGCGATAATGGAAACCATAGGCTACGGTATGACGGAGCGCATGGAGGATGCCGATGTGGTGTTTCTTAATACCTGCTCGGTGCGAGACAACGCAGAGCAAAAGGTGATTAACCGACTAGAGCAGATAGATGGTATTCGCCGGAAGCACCGCCCTGGGATGATTATTGGCGTGCTTGGGTGTATGGCAGAACGTGTTAAGGAGCGTTTAATAGACGAACACCATGCCGATGTGGTTGTAGGCCCCGACTCATATCTCGATCTACCTAACCTTATAGGAGCTGCCGAGGCTGGAGAGAAGGCTATGAATGTGGAGCTCTCTACCAACGAGACCTACAAGGATGTGATTCCGCTAAAGCTAGATGGCGTACATATCTCGGGTTTTATCTCCATCATGAGGGGATGCAATAAGTTCTGTAGCTATTGTATTGTGCCATATACTCGTGGTCGTGAGCGGAGTAGGGAGGTGAAGAGTATCCTCAATGAACTGGAGGAGATGAAACGCCTTGGCTATAGGGAGGTGATTCTGCTGGGGCAGACGGTCAATTCGTATCGGTATGAATCGCCAGAAGGGGAGGTAGTAGACTTCCCGAGGCTTTTGGAGCTCTTGGCTACAGCTGCGCCTAATATGCGCATCCGATTTACCTCTCCTCACCCCAAGGATATGACCGATGAGACCATTCAGATGATGGCTAAGTATCCTAATATCTGCAAGCATATCCACTTGCCTCTGCAGAGCGGTAGCAATACGGTTCTCAAGGCTATGCGTAGAGGTTATACTCGGGAGTGGTTTTTAGATAGAGTGGCAAAGATAAGGGAGTTGATACCTGATTGTGGTATTTCTACTGATATCTTCTGTGGTTTTCATGCCGAAGGAGAGGCGGAGTTTGAGGAGACGTTAAGTATTATGCGGGAGATTCGGTTCGACTCCGCTTTCCTCTTTAAGTATTCGGAGCGTCCTGGGACATACGCTGCAAAGCATCTTGAAGATCATGTGCCTGAAGAGGTGAAGCTAGAGCGCTTGCAAAGGATGATAGATCTGCAGCAGGAGATACAGGCAGAGAGTAATAAGGAGGATATAGGGAAAGAGTTTACGGTGTTGGTAGAGGGCTTCTCTAAGAAAAGTAGGGAGCAATACTATGGTAGGACACAACAAAATAAGGTGGTCGTTTTTGATAAGCAACAGCATCGTATAGGCGAATTTGTTCGAGTAGTGGTAGATGAGGTGTCGAGCGCTACGCTTATGGGGCATGCCATAGAGTCTAACCAAGTACTGATATAAGCATTATGTCTGGGATTAATTATAAGAAAGTAGTCGCAGTAACTGGGGGCGCAGGGTTTATTGGATCCAATTTCTTGCTAACTATGGTGCCTGAATATCCGGAGTACCTATTTGTCAATGTCGATGCGCTAACCTATGCAGGTAGTTTAGCGAATCTGAAAGGGATTGAGGGTGCTGAGAATTACTGCTTTGAGCGTGTGGATATCTCTAAGATAGAGGAGGTACGGGCGCTTTTTGCCAAATATCCGATTACTAATGTGGTAAACTTCGCTGCCGAAAGTCACGTTGATAGGAGTATTCTGGGACCTCTCCCTTTTGTGTACACTAACGTGGTGGGGACGGTAAATCTACTACAAACTGCGTATGAGGCGTGGAAGGGAGATTTTTCCAATAAGCGTTTCTTTCAAGTAAGTACGGATGAAGTCTATGGTTCTCTCGCTCATGATGAGCACGCCTTTATCGAGCAGAATAGGTATGAACCACACTCTCCATACTCTGCTAGTAAGGCGAGTGCCGACCACTTTGTGCGTGCTTATCACGACACTTTTGGGATGCCTACTTTGATTAGTAATTGTAGCAATAACTATGGACCACTCCAGTTTCCCGAGAAGTTGATTCCGCTGGTGATTCGCAATATTATTGATCAAAAGCCTATCCCTGTGTATGGGGATGGCTCTCAGGTTCGTGATTGGCTTTACGTGCTGGATCATGTAAGGGCTATTGAGTGCATTATGATTAAGGGAAAGCCTGGGGAGACTTATAATATAGGTGGAAATAACGAGTTGAGGAATATTGACCTCGTTAAGCTATTAATAAGGTCGGTCGATAGTATTCTAGGTCACCCTGAGGGGCACTCTCTAGGTTTGATTACTTTTGTCGCAGATCGCCCAGGTCACGATGTACGTTATGCGATTGACTCACGTAAGATCTCTCATCAGTTAGGTTGGCAACCAAGTGTGACGGTAGAGGAAGGGATGCAGCGCACGGTGGCTTGGTATCTGAAGCACCAAGACTGGCTGGAGTATGTCACGAGCGGTGACTACCAAAGCTATTACGAACAGCAATACGGCAATAGATAGTAAGAAGAGAGCGAGCCTGAGGAGGATCACCTTAGGCTCGTTTTATTTTTCGGTTGTATGTTAGGCGCGAGGTTGTGTCGGTTGCTTTATGTATGGCGGTTGGGGGTTGGTAAAGTAAGGAGGGGGTGTTGCGAGTATGGTGTTTGGTACTCTTATGCGCTGCAGTCTGGGATAGTACGATAGGGTATAAAAGAAAACGAGCCTGAGGATTTCCTCAAGCTCGATTCACTTGTGTCGGGGTGGTGGGATTCGAACTCACGACCCCCTGGTCCCAAACCAGGTGCGCTAACCGGACTACGCTACACCCCGATAAGTCCTGCATTCAAGTCTTTCTCTCGTTTGCGATGCAAAGGTACATAGAATATTTTAATCTACCAAACATTTCTGCCCATTTCCCTAAGAAAATCTTTCTCTGTGTGCCTATTTCTATCCTATAATGTACTCTAATAAGAGGTCTATCGTACTCAATATATTGTGTATCTGTATCTTAAAGAAAAGTGTGCTCTAGAGCACACTTTTCTTAGATTTTATGCTCTACTCCGCTATTAAGTGGAGTAGGTACTTGGCATACTCGCTCCCTTTGTACTTCTCGGCAGTAGCGCGTATGCTTTCGGCATTGAGCCACCCTTTGTTTAGGGCTATCTCCTCGAGGTTAGCTACCTGTAGTCCTTGACGGCGCTCTATGGCACGAATAAATTCGCTTGCCTCATGTAGGGACTCGAAGGTTCCAGTGTCTAGCCAAGCAAATCCACGTCCGAGAGGTTCGACAGCAAGCCTATTCTCACCTAGGTATAGCTGGTTTACCGTGGTAATCTCTAGCTCACCACGGGCAGATGGTTTTACTTTTCTGGTTACCTCTACTACATCGTTAGGATAGAAGTAGAGCCCTACTACAGCATAGTTACTCTTGGGTTCTGTGGGTTTCTCTTCTATAGAGAGCACCTTGAAATCTTGGTTAAACTCTACCACACCATACCTTTCGGGGTCGCTTACATAGTAGGAGAATACTACTGCCTCACGCTCCTCCTTAACCCTTCTTAATGCCTCCTTAAGCGTGCGGTCGAAAGACTGGCCATAGAAGATATTATCACCGAGGATCAGGCAAGCGTCTTCACCGGCGAGGAAATCCTCTGCTAGGAGAAAGGCTTGAGCAATCCCCTCAGGTCGTTCCTGTACGATGTAAGATAGAGAGATACCGAAACGGCTTCCATCGCCTAGTAACTTCTTGAAGAGTGCTTGGTCATCCGGCGTGGTAATGATTAATATCTCTCTTATCCCTGCCAACATCAGTACTGATATGGGGTAGTAGACGAGTGGTTTGCCATAGACGGGCAAGAGTTGTTTGGAAAATGGGATTGTCGCAGGGTATAGCCGAGTCCCTGATCCTCCTGCTAGTACGATTCCTTTCATGATTAACGGTTGTCGAGATAATTTTCGATATCCTGAGGGAAAGTATCCTTAAGTATTACCTTTTTCTCCTTATCTAGGAGGTAAAGGGTGGGGAGCGCTTTGAGGTCGTAGAGGCTTTCGTTCCAAATGACACCATCAGCATTATAGCCAGCGGTGGCGAAGTCTGGGACAATGCTGAGTTTACTGAGCCACTCTTCCACGTCGTCTTGGGCGTAGATGCAAAGTACCTTTAGCCCTTTTTTTACTGCACTCTTGATGATGTTGCTTGTCCCAATGTACTCCATAAACTTCTGGCATGTACCGCAGTCGGGATTGTAAAACATCAGAAGCAGCTCATAGCCCTTAAAGCTATTGTAGAGGGTGTGTTTGCTGCCGTCAGCCGTTTGGTAGGTAAAGTCCTCAGCAGGAAAACCGACTTTGTTTCTATTGAAGAGCGCCTTGCGGTCTTCAAGTCGAACTTGATCCGCAGTATCTAGGAGCCCTTGTTTATTGGCTTCTTCCATTACAAGGAGGTATCTCTCCTCATTAAATATAGGGGAATTGGGATGACCTAGGTAGTTTGCTCCAATCTCCAAGGCTATAGAGTCCATAGCTGGGGTGGCAAGGTTAAAGAAAGTGTCCATCGTTCGGCGTTGAACCTCCTCATCGGCATTGTTTCCGATGGCATATAAGTCGGAAAGCCATTCTTCCCTAGCCCTGTCATTGGCGAACATATCGGGGGTTATCTCCTCCACGCCCTCAAAGAGACCGCCGAGCATATATCCAGCCCTTTCAGTGGGGTCTGTCATGATAGCCGGAGGGGTAGGCATCTCGGGTGCTTGCGCAGAAGACTTCTTGTCTTCGCTTTTAGAACCGCCACACGCCCCTAGTAGCAGTGCTATTAGGAGCGTGAGGGAGCTTACTTTCAATGTATTGAAGTTCATTTCTTATACTTGCTAAAGTCTGCGTTCTTCATGGAACCAGTCTCCTTGAACTGGCGGTGGAATTCGAAGCAGGCATCTAAGTGCATCTTGGTCTGTCCTTGAGGAGCAATCTCTAGGTACTCACGTAGCTTCTCCCTGTAGTCTGGGTGTACCACCTTATTGATAATCTCCTCGGCACGCTGTCTTGGAGACTTCCCGCGAAGGTCTGCAATACCGTATTCGCTGATTATAATCTTCACAGAGTGTTCCGAGTGATCCAGGTGCGATACCATAGGCACGAAGCAACTGATATCACCATTCTTCGCTACCGATGGAGTCGTAAAGATGGATAGATACCCTGAGCGAGTAAAGTCGCCAGATCCACCAATACCATTCATCATCTTGGTACCGAGGACATGGGTAGAGTTGATATTACCATAGATGTCTGCCTCTAGAGCCGTGTTGATAGCAATGATACCAATGCGGCGTGCTACCTCTGGGTTGTTGGAGTACTCTAGTGGGCGGAGAAGAATCTTATCCTTGAAGAAGTCAAGGTTGCCGTATATCTTCTGGATGCATTCACGAGAGACCGAAAGAGAACAACCTGAAGCAAACTTCACTTTACCCTTCTCCATCAGGGTGATTACTGCGTCCTGGATCACCTCTGTATAGACATTAAAGGCTGGTATATGCTCATTCTCACCCATGGCTCCGAGCACTGCATTGGCTACATTACCTACACCGCTCTGCACTGGTAGGAAGTCACAGGGGATGCGCTCTGCCTTCATTTCCTCCTCGAAGAACTTAGCCACATTGGCTCCAATCGCTTTGGTCACTTCGTCTAGCGGAGCAAATGCAGAGTCGTCATTAGGCTCAGAGGTCTTAACTACGGCTACAATCTTAGCGGGGTCTACCTTTACACACTCCTGCCCTACGCGATCGTGTGGGTCAAGTACCGCTATAGCCTCACGATGAGGAGGGTCTTGAAGCTCGTAGATATCGTGCATGCCACGGATAGCCTTAGGATGGCGGTCGTTGAGCTCCACAATAATCTTATCTGCAAGACGACAAATGGTAGGCGTGATACCCACACCAGTGGTAGGGACAATCTCACCATCCTCCGTTACCTCGGCAGCCTCCACGATAGCAATATCTATCTTGCCCAAGAAACCATACCTGATTTCCTGAGCGAGCATCGATAGGTGCATATCGAAGTAATCAGTCTCTCCGTTATTGATTAGGTTGCGAAGATCATTGTTGGACTGGTATGGGGTGCGGAACTTCACTGCATTTGCTCTTGCAAGCTCACCATCTAGCCTATCGCCAGTAGATGCTCCAGTAAACATTCCAATCTTGAATGGTCTTCCCGCCTCGTGCTCAGCCTTGGCATGGCGAGCGATAGCCGCAGGTACTACCTTAGGGCAACCTGCAGGGGTAAAACCACTAAATCCAACATTGTCATCGTGTCTTACAAACTGCGCTGCTTCGTCAGCGGTCATAAATTTTAGCGCCATGATATATCTGTATCTATGCTAATGAATATATGTAGATTATCTGTGACAAATGTAGCTATTCTTTTCGACATTAGCGTCTTAGCCCTTCTTCTTTTTCGTGAAAGTCTCAGGGCGGAGTAAGCCATACCCATCTAAGGACTGGTGGATAGCGATATTGAGGACAAGGACTATCGATATAGTGGAGCACACGAGGTGCAAAACCATAATCATTATCTGGTATCGGATGGCTACATTTGGGGAACTACCGCCTAGGATTTGTCCTACCAAGGTGCCAGGCATAGAGACCAGCCCCATCACTGCCATCGAAGCTATTGTAGGGGTAAAGGCGGTATGAAGGGCACCCCGAATAAATGGACGAGTAGCCTCTTCCCTATTTGCTCCATTACAAAGCATATAGTGGTAGTAGCGTTCTCCGGTGCTAAGCCCTTGGAAAAGGGCATTGAGCCCAAGGACGTTGCTCCCTAGGATATTGCCCATCAGGCTACCACACATAGGGATGAAGTATCGGCTCTCAAAGAGATAGTCGAGCTGTACCACAAATCTTAGGAAGTACATTATCACCACAAATACCGCAAAGAGTATGGAAGCATATATCCCAGGAAGGAAAATCTTCTTATTCAGATCCACCCTTCCTATCATCTCTATGCTGCAAACACCCACCATGATGAGTAGCCATACAATATTGATCCAAGCGTTATTCCACTCAAAGAGGTACTTGAGATAGAACCCAACCAGAAAAAGCTGCACTACCATGCGGATTGCAGAGAGGGTGATAGACATCGCTTGTCCCGTATTGTAGTAGATGTGTACAGCTATTGGGATGAGCAGTAGGCATAAGCCTATCACGAGATTGGGTATAGAAATGTCCGCTGTATTCATAGCTTGTTCAGTGTTATCTGTCTGTGCATAGACTCCGCAAGTTGGGTGTCGTGCGTCACCGTTACTATTGTAGTGTCGTGGAGCTGGGAGAGGTATTCGATAAAGCGCTGAGTATTGGTATGATCGAGTGCTGATGTAGGTTCGTCCATCAGGAGTATCTTCCTGCCCTGCAATAGAGCGGAAATAATCAGCATCCTTTGCCGTTCACCACCCGATATCTTCAGCATCGGTTTACCCAATATGGTAGTGGGGAGCCCGAGCCGCTCTACTGCTTCCTCGTATCTCTGACGGTCGAACTTCTGCTGTCTATTCGCTTTGTATTTATAGGGTGCCTGAAGCATCTCCAGTCCCGTATCATAAGGTAGCTGAACCTCCTGAGGTAACCAACCGACTAGCGTGCGAATCTTGCGGATATGCTCAGGCACTACCGCTAATCCATCCACTACGATACTCCCTTCTCTTGGTATTGCCAGCCCAACTATACTATTTAGGAGCGTGCTTTTCCCCGCTCCCGACTCGCCAGTAATGGCTACATGCTCGCCAGTCTCTATCAAGTCGGTAAAGCGATCTATAACCAGTTTGTCTCCAAAACGAAAGGTGGCGTTACTAAACTCAATCATCACAAAATCTTCATCTCACTATTTGCCCTATCTATACAGCAAAGATACCTAATTATATATACCAGAGAGAGAGGTTGTGCAAAACATTCTCTGCACAACCTCTCTCTCTGGTTATTGGTATCTGAATAGCGCTGATTACTTAGCTAGTTTCTCGAGTGCTATGGAAGTCTTGCGAAGTAAAGGGTCTATTGAGATAGGCTGTCCTACTGCATGCTCCATCCACTGCTGAGGGATGATACGACCATAGGTGAGCATCCGTGTAAGCTCCTTGGCAATATTCTTGTCCTTTACTGCCTCCTCAATTTGGAAACTAATCAAGTGTCCGATAGGGTAGTTAGGCAAGTAGAGAGGGTTATCAATCATGTGAGAGTACACAGCGAGAAGAGGTTCATCCTTTCCTCCAAGAATATCGGCAAAGTAAGTATTCCATACCCTTTTCGCTTCGGTAAGTACAGCCTCACGAAGCTCAGCAGGTGTGGCTTCTGGATGCTGATAGATCCACTCCCACACGGCAATATCTACTAGCGAAACGCCCATAATCTCCATGGTACCCCAGAATGCAGTCAGAGCTTCCCAATGCTCATCTTCTGGAGATGGGTTGGATAGTCCAAGCATCTCTAGATCACGCTTTTGGAATAGGAATGCGACAGCCTCTGTGAATGCTGTGTTAGGTACACCGCTGAGCATGTAGTAGTCTACATCCTCCAGTGTAAGTACCTGCTCCACGTTGTGTCCAAACTCATGAATAGCAATATTGTAGCCCTTATAGTCCATCCCCTCTGGAGTAATCCTTGTGCGAAGGTGAGCCTTCTCGCCCTTCATAGTTGCGCCCCAAGCATGTCCTGCTCCACGAGATGGCTCTACTACTACTTGCGAAACAATCTCATTTGCCTTGGCTTCGTCCCATCCTAGGTTCATGAGGATACGAGGTAGGTCTTTCCATACAGCCTCAGCATTTGGGTACTTCGCCTTGGTGATAGCATCTAACTCCGACTCGGGCAATCCGCCACGACCCTTGAAGCCATTATACCATATATCATGTGGCTCAAGAGGACGACCTAGGCGCTTAGTGATAAAGGCAGCAACCTCCTTGACCTGAGGTGAGGATAGAAGTCCCTCAAATAGCTTTACTACATCGGCTTGTAGTAGTTCCATATTGCCTTCAAAGGCACGGTGCAGTTGCGTAGGCATCTGTGGATAGTACTGATCCAGCTTTTGGTGCTGACGCATAGCCGTAAGTAGGTGGTTGTAGCGTATATCCTCCTCTCTCGCAGGGTTGCTTAGCTCTTTGCCCGATCGGAATACCTTATTAGATATAGGTTGCCAAGTCACCTCTGGGTTATTGATAACCACGGCAGGGATATCTTGCTTTACGATGTGCTTCATCACCTCGTAGATCATGCGCTGTTTCTCTAACCCCTTATCCGCGATGGAGTAGTTGCTCTTGATTTCGTCACGCAGTCCCCAGTGGGTAATTAGCTTTATGCCATCAGGGAAGAGCTGCTCGCCAGCTTCGTTGCGCAGCTTATCCATACATATATTGTAGTCCGAGATGTAGGCGTCTGCTCCTGTTAGAGTTTTAGAGACTTCCATCTTGAGCTCGGCTGGTACACGAGCTGAAAATAGGTCGCCCATACGAGCGTAAGCCCACTCCAGCCTGCTCCATTCCTTTCCTTTGGTGCTCTTTTCAGCTAGCGAATAGGGCGGAAAGTTGAGTGCCGTAACGAAAGCTAGCTTTGTGGCGTACATATCATCCGAGAAGTGTGATGATACATCGTAACTTCCTACTATGAGGTCGATATCCTGCATAGGGTCTCCATTAAGATGTAGTGGTTCCTTTAGCTTGACATCGATTAGGTTGTAGTGACCGAGAAGAATCTCATAAGTGCGAGACAGTCTTTCAAATAATAGCTTGCGGGCTTCGCTGTCTTTGGCAAAGTTCTCCACGCAAAACTTTTGGAATGCATCGCAATCACCATCACTTGCTGTCCAAAGAGTGGCAACGTGCTTCACGCCTCTCTCTAGTAGCTCCTTGTTGCTACCAGCGGGAAACTCCTTCTTCATGGTTTCGATAGTCTTCATCTGTACACTAGGGCAAATCGGATGATCTCCCTCCTTTGTCTCTTGCGCCCTTAGAGGGTATGCTACTACAGTGAGTGCTGCCACTAAGAACCACATCCAAACTTTCTTCATAGGTTACAATGGTTATGATTATACTAGTTTCGCAAAAGTACAAAATAATTAAAACAAAATGGCTATTTCGATAGACCTACTTCATAGTTGCCAAATTGGAGCGGAATAAGTTGCCTGATAGTAGGGCGGTGATGAGCTGGGGGCGTTTTGCGCTTTCCGTATTTGTATTTTCTAGATAGATAGCCAAAGATCGTTGAGGTCGTAAAGAACCCAATTGTGGTAGGTATTCCGTGTATAGTCTCTCCCGCAATGAACTCCAGTTCCTCCCGCGAGGGACTCGAGTTTCTCTGGCGAGAGACTGCAGTCCCTCCCGAGAGAGACTTTCCTTGCTCCCTAGTGTAATACTTTTTCCTATGTATAGGGCGATCTGTGAGAAAGGGAGAGACAATCACTCCTCCTAGTCAGAGTCTCTTGTACAATATCCACTCAGTGGTCTTGGTATCGGTCTTCAGACTTGTCGAGTTGCCGATACTCGCTTATATTTCTTTGATCTACCATACTGTATTACAGAGATATTCTGTCTAGTCTGTGTAGTAGAATTAGCACAATTTATATTTTTTAGAGCTTGATATTTCCGATATAATAGGTACATTTGCGCAATAGGAGACTATATAGAATCCCAGGTGGAGATAGAATAATAATAAATTATAATTTACAACTACAAATGAAAAAGACTTTACAACTTTGGATGAGTCTATTCGTGGTAGCGCTACTTGGTAGCTATACCCAAGTTGCTGCACAGGATCCTCAAGTGCAGCCTCTTCCAATTGACAAAGATGTTCGAGTAGGGAAGTTGCCTAATGGGCTTACTTACTTTATTCGCCACAATGAGATGCCTAAAGAACGTGCTAACTTCTACATCGTACAACGTGTTGGGTCAATGCAGGAGGAGGACAATCAGTCAGGTTTGGCTCACTTCCTCGAGCACCTCGCTTTCAATGGCTCTCGCCACTTCCCAGGTAAGGGGATGATTAACTACTTAGAGCGTATTGGCGTAAAGTTTGGTGAAGAACTAAATGCTTTTACCTCTTTTGATGAAACTCGTTATACGATTAAGGATGCGCCTGTAAATCGCGATGGCGTGGTGGACTCTTGTATCCTTATCCTTCGTGATTGGAGCGATGGTATTGCTCTATTAGATGAGGAGATTGATAATGAGCGTGGCGTAATTGAGGAGGAGTGGCGTCAAAGTGAAAAGGGTAATACTCGTGTACTTACTCAGGTGCTCAAGAGAATGTTCCCCGGACTTAACTATGGTAAGCGTATGCCTATCGGTAGTATGGATGTTGTCCGTAACTTCTCTTATCAGGAGCTACGCGACTACTACCATAAGTGGTATCGTCCAGACCTTCAGGGTCTAGTGATTGTAGGTGATGTTGATGTAGACGCAGTGGAAAAGAAGATTAAGGATACTTTCGCTGATATGAAAGCTCCTGTGAATCCTGCTGAGCGTGTATATGAGGAAGTGCCTGATCGTGAGGCTCCAATTAGCATCGTGGTAACTGATCCCGAAGCTACGAGCAATTACATCTCTATCTCTACCAGCTATGATGCTCTTCCAAAGGAGTATAAAGCATCTGCTGTTGGTCTTTCTAATAATTATATGACCACTGTACTAAGCATGATGATGAATACCCGTCTGGAGGAGATTGCACAGAAGCCTAATGCTCCATTTATCGGTGCAGAGATGAGTATTGGTCCTATCATGGGATTGACAATGACTGAGGATAACGTGGATATTACTGCTGTATTCGAACCTAATAAGGGAGAGATAGCACTAAACGCAATTGCTGCTGAGATCAAGAGAGCTAAGGATTTCGGATTTACTGCGGCCGAGTATCAGCGTGCAAGTGCAGAGCTAGTGAATAGCTATGAGAATAGCCTTAATTCTAAGGCAAACCGTACCAACACTTCTTATGCTGATGAGTATAGCAGCTACTTCACTAGTGGTGGCTATATCCCAGGTATCGAGTTCGAGTACCAGCTTATGAGCCAGCTAGCTCAGGGTCTACAAGTAGATGTTATCAATCAGATGTTCCAGCAGTTGCTAAATAGCAATAATACTGTAGTACTTCTTATGGGACAGGAGAAGGAAGGTGTTTCTTTCCCAACTGAGGAGGAGCTAATGGCTGCTTACAAAAAGGGTATGGAGCAGGAGGTAGAGGCTTATAAGGATGAGTTCTCTAACGTACCTCTAATGGATAATCTTCCAGATCCAGGTAAGTTACTTAGTGAGGAGAATGACCTGAAGTTTGGTGTTACGAAGTGGACTTTTGAGAATGGTGCCACCGTATACCTACTGCCAACAGATTATAAGAAGAATGATATTCGTCTTTATGGTATCAGCCATGGTGGTTATCTACAGCTTGCCGACAAGCTTGGTTCTGTCAATACTCGATCTTTCGATATGGCAGATGTGGCAGGTGTTGCTAACTTTGATAATACTGCACTCTCTAAGGTGCTCGCTGGTAAGACCGCTTCTGCTAGTACATTTGTAAATGGTCTATCAGAGGGCGTGAGAGGTAAGTCTTCAGATAAGGATCTCGAGAGCATGTTGCAGCTGATGTATCTCCGTATGACAGATATGCGTAGCAGCGATAGCGACTTCGCCGCTCAGGTAGAGAAAGCGAAGGTTATGCTTAAGTCAAGTACAGCTGATCCAATGTATGCTTTCTGGAAGGCGCTTCCAGGTGTTCTCTATCCAGGGAATGAGCTTCGCCAGCAGAAGACTGTGGAGGAGTACGACCAGATTGACTACGCTAAGATTGTAGAAGCATATAAGGGTAGGTTTGCTGATGCGAGCGATTTTACTTTCTTCCTAGTTGGAAGCTTTGACAAGGCAACCGTACAACCACTCCTTGAGCGCTATATCGGGTCTCTTCCAAGTACTCATTCTAAGGAGGCGGACCAGAGCGCTCTAGCTCCTAAGATGAATCCTAAGAGCACAGATAACACTATCACACTTACCGGAACAAACCCAATTGCTGCTTCTATAGCTGTATTTGTTAATGACGGCAAGTATGGTATGAAGGAGAATATGGTTGTTGATATCCTTGGTGAGGTGCTTAGCCAGCAGTTCTTCAAGAGTATTCGTGAGGATGAAGGAGGTACTTACGGTGTTGGTGTACAGGCTTCTGTACAAGAAGCTCCTAGAGGTGAGGAGTCTTTGCTGATTTACTACCAGACTAATCCAGATCAGGTAGAGAAGCTTAACAATAAGATTATGAGTGAGCTTCAGCTTGTAGCAGATGGCAAGATCAATATTGATGAGTACTTCAATAAGACAGTGCTCAACATGGAGAAAGCCTATGACCAGAATGTGCGAGAGAATAGTTACTGGCTAAATGTTATTAGTTCTTACTATTTCAAGGGCGAGAACTTCCATGACAACTATCTAGAGACGCTTCGTAGCATTACTACTGCTGATGTTCGTGCTGCGCTTTCTGAGATACTCAAGGGTCGTAAGCTAACTCAGGTTGGTATGACTAAGTAATCGAACTAAGGATAGTTACTAAATAAGGAAGAGGCTACGCAGCACTAAACTGCGTAGCCTCTTCCTTATCTTCACTGCTCTAGGTCTCCAAAGATAAAGGAGGGTGGATTGAGAATGTATAACTTTTCTGTAGCTCGGGTCATAGCGGTGTATAACCAACGGCAAAAGGAGAGATTAATCATCTCTGGAGTGAGATAACCGAAACTGAGGTATACCTCTTTCCACTGCCCACCTTGAGCTTTATGGCATGTCATAGCATAGGCGTACTTGACTTGAAGGGCATTAAGATAAGGGTCTTGACGAAGCTTTAGGTATAGGTCTCTGCGATTGGTAATATGTGGGTAGTCACTGCAAACCCCTTCGTACAGCACTTGGCGCTGCTCCTTAGTGAGTGCTGGCGCTTGTGTAAATAGGCTGTCCATCAGGAGCTGTGCCGAAATAAAGTCTCCACTGGTGTCTTGGAGTTCAGCTTCTCTGAAGGTAAAGCCATGAAGTTCTTGTTCTCGTCGAGTGCCTAACACTTTTAGAATTTCTCCATTCGCAAGGAAGTTGCTTGTGGCATTGCCTTGGCTGTCTACGGGTTGGTATAGATAATTATTGCGCACGACCATGAGGTTTTCACCCGGGACAATCTCCTCGTCGTAGTACAATGAACGGTTGCGGATGGCTTTGTTGTATTCTTCGGCATCCCTATTGGAGCGTGTGACAAGAAGCGTCTCTTCTTGTCCGACTCGTCGGTAAGAGTCTTCTACCAGCTCTGGTAGATCATAGCCTGATATGATTTCTACTTCACCTCCAGGCTCAGGCATAGGGAGGAGTGGTTCGGACCAATCTTTGCCTTGCTGTAGGTCTAAGATTCTGCCCCTAAGTAAATAGCTAAGGTAGACGATTTCTCCACCTTTTTCCTGGCGTACGATATCTTTGAGAACACCTTGGTACAGCACCGAGCAGTAGCCAAGAAGGTAGTCTGGATTGAGTGAGGGGCTGAGCTCTGTGCCGACGGGAGGAAGCTGGGCATCATCTCCGATAAGCAGTATCTTGCTTCCTTCTATGCTAAAGCAAAAGTCGGTAAGGTCATCGAGCAGGTGTCCACTTCCGAAGGTTCCAAATCCATCGCTCGAGTTATTGATCATCGATGCTTCGTCAATAATATATAAGGTGCCAGGCTGGTGCTTATTGAAGTTAATCTCATAAATTACCCCCTCGCTAGAGACTCTCTGACGGTAGATGGTTCTATGGATGGTAAAAGCTGGTAGCCCGCAGTAGTGCTCCAAGACTTTGGCAGCTCTACCAGTGGGCGCAAGTAGCATCTGAGGGCTGTGGTGCTCTTGTAGCATGCGCGATAGTGCTCCAATGAGGCTACTTTTTCCTGTGCCGGCATATCCTCGAAGGAGAAATATGGAGTGCTCAGTAGGGTCTGAGAGAAAGTTTTGAAGCTCTTCTATTACTGTCTGCTGGCTTAGTGTAGGCTTGAAACCAAAATAATCCGCTATTTGAAGCCTGTTGTGTGTCATATTCCCTGAAAATTGACTATATTTGAACGCTCATTTCTGTGGAAGTCTGAATAAATGTTGCTACTTTTGTACAGACTATCTGTGAGTATGAGAAGGAATTCCTTCTCCTCTAGATGGAGCGTTGATTGTTTGTGAATGCAAAATAACAAATATATTTGATGGTATGAAGACTTTAGTGAAAATTTTGTTGGCCTTAGCGGTTATTGGTCTGGGGTGGGCTGTGTATAACAGTATCCAGGTGCCAGCGGACTTTGATAAGACCAAGACAGCTCGTGAGCGTGCAGTGATTAAGGAACTAGTGGATATCCGTGCAGCTCAGATAGCTTACAAGCAGGCACATAATGTGCATGCTGCCAACTTTGAGGAGCTACGTAGCTGGCTCGAGACGGGTAAGGTGACTACTATCTTCCGTGTGATGGAGCTTACTGAGCAGCAGCTCGAGGATGGTATGACTGAGGCAAAAGCAAATGCTATTGTCCGTAAGGCAATGGCGACGGGCAACTGGGCTGAAGCTGAGGCTGCTGGTCTATCTAGCATTGTTGACGGTAAGCGTGTTTCTTTCGTTCGTGATACCGTGCCAGAACTAGCAAAGACTGCAGTATTTAGGGATCGTCCTGATTTCGATGTTCAGAAGCTCGGTATTGTTCCTTTCTCTAACGGTGCTGTATTCGCTATGGATACTGCTAGCGTGAAGACTTCTTCAGGCTTTGATATCAAGGTGTTTGAAGCAAGCACTACTTACGATGTATATCTAGGTGACCTCAATAACACTGAGTTGCGTAATCTTACAGACAAGCAGGTACAGATCGGTAAGTTCCCTGGTCTAAAGGTCGGTTCGCTAACTGAGATTAATAACTACGCAGGTAACTGGGAGTAATCTAGTGCCTACATGATTTTAAGAAAGCACACCTCTGTACCTCATGCGTGAGGTGTTGGGGTGTGCTTTTCGATAATATAATATTGAGGTGGGTAATATAATCACAATCGATCCTAAGCGTGAAGCTTCATACTCTGCCGACAAGGCACTTAATATGGAGGCGTACTTGGTAGTAAGCCGTGCCCAAATACAGTATGCAGCTCGCCCTATCGATGACAACTCTACTATTTATACTGCTACTGCACAGTTAGTCAACCATCCTGATGGAGGGATGCAACAGCTCTTTTGGGAGTATCCTCTATTTGCATTGCCTTACAAGAGTACTGTGATAAGCGTAGAGGATAGTAGCTCGTTTGTGGTAGTACCTCAAGATTTATTAGGAAGCGCTTCTAAAGAAGAATGGCTAGGAGTTGCTACTGGACTTAGTGGTCGTAGGGTAATGTCTATCGATATGGAGGAGGAGCGCTCTACTGTAATTTACTCGATAAGCCAGGAGCTCTTTGATTTTAGTCAGCGTTCGTTTTCTATCCCTTCGTATACCCATTGTATTGTTCCGCTGATACGATTGGCGGTTACATTTACTCGTCGTGACGTGCCTCGTGTGGTGATACTGATGCATCTCGGAGAGTCCATTAATGTCGTAATCGCTACAGAAGGACGGTTGTTGCTTGCTAATAGATATAAGGTGGCTAGCGATATTGATACTCTATACTATGTGACAGCTCTTTACCGGCAGTTTAAGTTTAGTCCTCAGGATACACCTCTCTTGGTGTATAGCCTTGAGGGAAGAGGGAAGTTGCTTAGCCTACTCGGAGATATAATTAGTGATGTGAGGTGGAATAGCTATCCATATCTCTCAAAGGAATACCAACAGAATAAGGTGCTTACGACCATACATCAACAACTTGTATTACAGCTACTATGCGTATAATTAGTGGACAATACGGGAAGCGCCGCTTCCCACTCCCTACGAGTTTCAAAGGACGCCCTACTACCGATATGGCAAAAGAAGGGTTGTTCAATATCTTGGCAAATAGGATTGATTGGGAGCAAACACGAGTACTAGACTTATTCGCAGGCAGTGGTAGTATTGGCTTCGAATGCCTATCGCGAGGTGCACACGAGGTACTTGCAGTAGAGAAAGATCCTCGCCATGCTTCGTTTATAAAGTCAGTAGAGGATGCCCTCTCTGACCATAACCATAAAGTGCAGACGAGAGATGCACTTAAATATATAGAAGAGTCTCGGGCGGATCAGCCTTTCGATTTAATCTTTGCTGACCCTCCCTATGCTCTTCCTCAGCTACCGGACTTGCCTGGCATGATACTCGGTAGTAGCTTACTTGCGCCTGATGGATTGCTGATAGTAGAGCATCCTCGGGATATCAGTTTTGGTGATAATGAGTGCTTTGTGGAAGTTCGTCGTTATGGCTCTGTCCACTTCTCATTTTTCACAAAGTAATATTAATATATAATACACAGATGTTATGGGATTAATTGGTTCTCTTATTACAGGGTTTATAGCTGGCTCACTAGCTAGCTGGATTATGCCTGGTGGCGGTCGCCACTGGATTGTAGATATCATCCTCGGTCTACTAGGTGGTCTAGTAGGTGGATGGGTGTTTGATATGCTTGGTATCGCTACTGGTGGTGGTTGGTGGATTAACCTTATCATCGCTATTATCGGTGCATGTATCCTGATCTTTATTGGTCGTCTTTTCTCTAAAAAGGAATAGAGACACAATATTTTATAGTGCGGAGTGGTGGAAGATACGTCTTCTACCACTCTTTTCCTTTCTTGGATATGCTAAAAAAGCTTATCTTTGCACTCGTAATTGATAGTTGTAACTTCATAAGAAATTAAGATTGGTATGGCGTACTCCAATAATGTGATGATAATCAGACACCAGCTTTTGGCAAAGCTCGTGCGACTATGGCATGAAAGTCAATTGGTCGAGAAGATAGATCAGGTTCCAATAGAGATGATTCCCAAATTCGGTAAGGATCGGGTTCGTTGTTGTCGCCACAAGGAGCGTGCAGTACTCAAGTATAAGATGCTACCTCTTTTGGGACTAGATATGTCGGATGAGAAGGATGAGCTTACTCCACTATCAGAATATGCTACAATGGCTCTTGAGCGCAAGGAGGTACTGAAGCAAAATTTACTGTGTGTGGTAGACGAAGCTTGTACATCTTGTGTGGACATTAATTATGAGGTATCTAATCTCTGTCGTGGTTGTGTAAGCAAAGCTTGCTACAATGCATGTCCTAAGAAGTGTATTTCCTTTAAGAAGAATGGTCAGGCCGAAATCAACCACGATGAGTGTATAAGCTGTGGTAGGTGCCATGAGTCATGTCCTTATCACTCTATTGTATATATCCCAGTGCCTTGTGAGGAGTCTTGCCCGGTTAAGGCTATTAGCAAAGATGAGCGTGGTATAGAGCATATCAATGAAGATAAGTGTATTTATTGTGGTTCATGCATAAACGCATGCCCCTTTGGTGCTATCTTCGAGATTTCTCAGGTCTTCGATATCCTGCAGGATATCCGTGAGGGCAAGCAAGTCATCGCTCTTGTGGCACCAGCAATATTGGCACAGTACGATGCAGAGCATCAGCAGGTATATAGCGCTATCAAGGGGCTTGGCTTCCATGATGTATTGGAGGTAGCTCAGGGTGCTATGGATACCGTTGAGCACGAAGGGCATGAGCTTATCGAAAAGCTACAGTCTGGTCAAAGCTTTATGACTACTTCATGTTGTCCATCATTCTACGAGGCAATCGATAAGCATATTCCAAAGCTCCACGATTACGTTTCAGACTCAAAGTCTCCAATGTATTATATTGCGGAGAGAGCAAGAGCGAAGTATCCAGATAGCAAGATCGTATTCATTGGCCCATGTGTTGCGAAGCGCAAAGAAGTTCGACGCCCTGGTCAGCAGGTAGACTATGTAATGACTTTCGAAGAGCTAGCCTCTATATTTGATGGCATGGATATCGACCTCAAAGCTCAGGAGCGCTTTGTGCCTGAGTTTACCTCTGTGCGTGAAGCTCATGGATTCGCTGCAAATGGAGGAGTTATGGGTGCCGTTCAGAGCTATTTGCGTACCAATCCAGCAACGGCGGATAAGGTAGATAAGATATCTACTGAGATGATTAGCAACCTTGACAAGCGTACTATTGCTAAGCTAAAGGGCTATGCTGCTAAGGGTAAAGCTGGAGGCCAATTTGTAGAGGTAATGTGCTGCCCAGGTGGCTGTATCCATGGGCCAAGTGCTCATAATGATATTGTCTCCGGCAGGAAACAACTGCAAAAGGAGATGGAGACGATTGACCTCACCTATGCAGATATTAATAAATAAACTCAAAGATGGGGAGAGGTTGTCTGAAGTGGATTTCCTCTCCCTTCTTTCTCTGCCAACTACCGAGATCGAAGAGATAGCTGGGCAGGTGGCGAGGAATCGATTAGGGTACACAGTGTTCCTGCGTGGCCTTATCGAGATATCCAATTATTGTCGCTGCAATTGTTATTATTGTGGTATCCGAAGTGGCAATAAAGAGGTGGTGCGTTATCGTCTGTCGCACGATGAAATATTAGAGACGTGTCAGATAGGAGCAAAGCTAGGGTTTCAGACCTTCGTACTTCAGGGAGGTGAAGACCCCTATTGGAGGGGAGAAAGACTAGTGCAACTCATTACGCAAATACATAAGAGCTACCCTGATATTACCATCACACTATCTTTGGGAGAGATGATGATGGACGAATACCAAGCTCTCTACGAAGCAGGTGCACGTAGATATCTCCTTCGGCATGAGACCATAGATCCCATTCATTTCCAGCAACTACATCCAGTAGATCAGACCATTGCCACTCGCCTAGAGGCGCTTCGCGCTCTCAAAGCAATAGGGTTCGAAACGGGCGTAGGTGGTATGGTCGGTTCCCCAGGGCAGACCCTCCACCATCTAGCTAAGGATCTATGCTTTATACAACAGTTTCAGCCAGATATGATTGGTATTGGTCCCTTTATCCCCCACAATGATACCCCATTTCGCCACTATCCTAGTGGCAGTCTTGATCTTACCCTCCGTATGGTGGCACTTTGTCGGCTCATTTGCCCCAATGCTAATATTCCAGCTACTACTGCAGTAGCGTCCTTAGCTTCCGATGGTCGTCGGAAAACCTTAGATGCAGGAGCTAATGTAGTGATGCCCAATCTCTCACCACCTACATATAGGGATTACTATTCGCTATACAATAACAAAGCTCGCACAGGTAGTGAAGCTGCCGAAGGGCTCACCTTGCTCCGTGCAGAGCTCTCTCAATATGGCTACACTACACTGTAGCCGCTATTCACATTAATATGATATATGCAATACGATAAATTTTCATCCAAAGCAGAGGAGTTTATCCACCATGGTGAGATCCTCGATAGCATTGCCTATGCCGAAGCTAATAAGGACAACATTGCCCTTCAGCGTATAATTATAGAGAAAGGGCGCCAAGCCAAGGGGCTAGAGCATCGCGAAGCGGCTGTGCTTCTTCTTGCTACAGATCCAGAGATAAGGCAAGCTACCGCCGACCTAGCCAATGAAATCAAACATCGCTTCTACGGCAAGCGCATCGTGCTATTTGCGCCCCTCTATCTCTCCAACTATTGTGTCAATGGCTGTACCTACTGCCCCTATCACATGAAGAATAAGAGTATCCCTCGACGTAAGCTTACACAGGAAGAGATTCGCAACGAGGTAATCGCACTGCAAGATATGGGGCACAAACGACTCGCTCTTGAGACTGGCGAACATCCTAAGTACAATACCATGGAGTATCTCCTAGAGTCTATCAAGACTATCTACTCCATCAAGCATAAAAACGGAGCCATCAGGCGTGTCAATGTCAATATTGCTGCAACTACGGTAGAGAACTATCGCCTCCTTCACGAGGCGGGTATTGGTACCTATATTCTCTTTCAGGAGACCTACCACAAAGCCAACTACGAAGCCTTACACCCTACAGGTCCTAAGAGCGATTATGCCTATCATACAGAGGCAATGGATAGAGCAATGGAGGGAGGAATTGATGATGTAGGCTGCGGCGTACTCTTCGGGCTCAATACTTATCTCTACGACTTTATAGGATTATTGATGCATGCCGAGCACCTCGAGGCTAAATATGGGGTAGGTCCCCATACCATTAGTGTTCCTCGTATCTGTCCCGCCGATGATATTGATGTAGAAGATTTCCCCAACTCCATTCCCGATGATATCTTCTTACACATCATTGCGGTAGCACGTATTGCAGTCCCATATACTGGTATTATCGTCTCTACACGTGAGAAGGAATCTGTACGCTCTGCAGCACTCCATGTAGGTGTTTCTCAGGTAAGTGGCGGTTCTCGTACTACGGTAGGCGGGTATGCTTCTCCCTCTGAGGCAGAGAACTCTCAGCAGTTCGAGGTCAACGACCATCGTACCCTCGACGAAGTGGTTGCTTGGCTACTAGAACAGGGACATGTGCCTAGTTTCTGTACTGCATGCTATAGAGAGGGACGTACCGGAGACCGCTTTATGCAGCTCTGTAAGAGCGGACAGATTGGAAATTGCTGTGGTCCCAATGCCCTCATGACCCTTCAAGAGTATATAGAAGACTACGCTTCCCCAGCTACTCGAGCTCTTGCCCAAGAGGCAATCCAGGACGAGCTAGAGCATATCCCGCACCTCAAAGTCCGCTCCATAGCTGCCGAGAGGATTAAGCGTATCAAAGAGGGCGAGCGCGACTTCCGCTTCTAGCAGTTCTTTCTGAGTAAGCGTAATGAGCTGTCTGAGAAAGATAAAGTATATTTTAGGACTTGAATAAGTTGGCTATTGTCGGTATGAAACAGAAGATATCCCAAGGAGATCGTCCCCACATAGTACTATACGGAGAGGTAAATAGCGGTAAGTCGAGCCTCTTCAATCTCCTCCTCGGTCAGGAGGCATCGGTGGTATCCGATATTGCTGGAACTACTACCGATGCGGTCTCCAAGGCTGTGGAACTGCCAGGTATTGGTGCTGTTGTCTTGGTCGATACTCCCGGAGTAGGGGATGAAACCTTATTGGGACAGAGACGAATGGAGGCAACAGAGCGTGCGCTTCGCCGTGCCGATGTGATTCTCTGCCTTGTCCCCCATGGAGCTAAGGTGGATACCAGATTAGAGCAGGAGTATCCTCGTGCCAAAGTCATCTCTATCCAATCTAGTAGAGATAATGAGGAGTATAATGCTCCTCAGAGAAGAGCTAAGGTTATCTCTATGCTTGCCGAAGTGCTTTCGGAGTCAAAGGCAGAGGAGCATACTATTACTGGGTCACTGGTGAAGGCTGGCAATCTTGTAATCCTAGTAATGCCACAAGATAGTGCTGCCCCTAAAGGTCGACTCATATTGCCTCAAGTGCAAACGATTAGAGAGCTTTTGGATAAGCAATGTCAGATGCTCTGTCTCCAGCCATCGGAGTTTTTGCCTGCACTCAATAAGCTCTCGGTATTGCCTGATCTCGTGATTACCGATTCACAAGTGTTTAAGCAAGTAGAGGAGATGGTACCGGATGGGGTGCCACTGACCTCCTTTTCGGTACTCATGAGTGCCTATAAGGGGTCTCTGCCCGAACTACTGGCAGGAGCAAAAGCACTCAACAACTTAGCACCTGATGCTCGTGTCTTGATTGCTGAGGCGTGTAGCCATGCACCCACTTCCGAAGATATTGGGCGTGTAAAGCTCCCAATGATGCTACGGAAGAAGTACGGAGAAGGACTAGTTATTGACCATGTTAATGGTAACGACTTCCCTGCAGATCTTACGAAGTATGACCTCGTTATCCACTGTGGGGCTTGTATGTTTAATCGCCAACACCTACTCAATCGTCAAGATATGGCGGTAGCGCAGAGTGTACCCATGACTAATTACGGGATAGCGATTGCTGCTATCCAAGGAATATTATCTAGAATTGCTTTGCCACAATAATAAAAGATAGATATCATGAATGAGACCAACAACGTTACTCTAAAGGCTTGGCTGAAAAAGTACTTCGACCTCAATAGGGAGAAGGAAAATGAAGAGCAAACGATAGAACAGATTCGTGCCGATGTGGAGTTTAGGGGCGCTAGGGTCTGGATCCTGATATGTGCTATATTTATAGCCTCTATAGGTCTTAATATGAATAGTACTGCAGTGATTATCGGAGCTATGCTTATCTCACCCCTTATGGGACCTATCATAGGATTAGGGCTAGGACTTGGGATTGTCGATTACGAACTAGTGAAGAGGAGCCTTCGCAATTTCGTTTTTGCCGTTGGGGTCGCTATTCTTACCTCCACGCTTTACTTCTTGATTACCCCAATATCTACAGCTCAGTCCGAGATATTGGCTCGTACTCAGCCTACAGTCTATGATCTTTTCATTGCACTACTTGGTGGTATCGCTGGTATTGTGGCGGGTGCCACCCGTACCAAAGGACAAGTCATCCCTGGAGTAGCTATTGCTACAGCCTTGATGCCACCGCTCTGTACAGCAGGGTATGGATTGGGGACAGGGCAGATGTCTTACTTCTTTGGGGCGCTCTACTTATTTATCCTCAATGCCGTATTTATCTGCCTGTCCACTTATGTGATGGTCAAGCTCCTCAACTTCCGAAAGTTTACCTACGTCGATCCCCAGCATGGTAAGCGTATAAATCGCTGGATGATTGTGATTGTCCTCTGTACTACAATCCCCAGTGTGTACTTGGCATCCCAGATGATTAGCAAGAGCATAGAGGAGCAGAGGGTTGCCAGTTTTGTTAAGAACGAAATGGTTATGGAGGATAGCTTCCTTCTTAAGTACGAATACAATAGAGGGGATAGCATCAATACTATTACGGCTTCTATGATAGGTAAGCGCTTGGAGGAGAGTGATCTATTGCTGCTTCAGAAGCGTTTGGTGGACTACGGACTGCGTAATACCCAGCTGAAGATAAGGCAAGGTTATGATGAGAGCATGAGTGAGGAAGTAAGGCACTCTATCCTGAGCGATTTGAAGCAACAGAAGAGTTCTTCGGAGAGTGTTGCCCAGTTCCTACAGCTGAGAAATGACTCGCTTCAATTGCAGCTCAATAAGGAGCAAGCTTTTTACCGAAAGTGCCAAGATGTAAGTGCTGAGGTGAAGCAACTCTTTGATCAGGTATCGAAAGTTGAGGTAGCCCAACTCTATTGTTTTAGTACCGATTCCATGCAAGTCGATACCTTGCCATTTATTCGCTTGCGTATTACCAAGTCGCTTAGTAAAGAGCAGGAAAAGGTGATCAGGAGATGGCTCTCTGTGCGTTTCGAAAATCCAGAAGTGCTCATTGAGAAAGTCAGATAACACTTCAAGTCTGGGTAATATTGCTATCTTTGGACAGAGTTGTATTTAAGAAAGAAAGGTAATTATGATCGAGAATAAGGAGCAGTTGCCACTCATCGGGCATAGTGGCGAGGGATTCGTGGGGTTTGTCCCCAAGATGATGAATAGGCATGGGCTTATCGCTGGAGCTACAGGTACGGGCAAAACCGTGACACTACAATCTCTTGCTGAGACCTTCAGCCAGATGGGTACAGCTGTATTCGCCACAGATATGAAGGGAGATCTCTCTGGGATTGCCAAGGCGGGTGGCAATAAGGAGAGCGTTACGAATCGTGTAGCGCAGTACGGACTAGAGGAGAGGGGTTATAGGTATGCAGGGTGTCCCGTAGAGTTTTGGGATGTCTTCGGAATAAAGGGTAATCCTCTACGCCTCTCAGTATCTAGTTTAGGCCCTTTGTTGTTGGAGCGCCTATTAGGGCTTAATGAGACCCAAGGTGGCGTACTCAATATTATATTCCGTATTGCAGATGAGCAAGGGCTCCTTTTGATAGACCTAGATGACCTCCAGACCATGGTGCGCTTTGTGGGGGACAACCGTAAGGAGTTTATCACCACTTATGGTAATATCTCTCCTGCATCTATAGGGGCAATTCAGCGTGCACTTATGCGCTTGGAAAGTGAGGGTGGGCATCAGTTCTTCGGTATGCCGGATCTTGACCCTGCAGACCTCTTTCGGCAAGTAGACGGGCAAGGGGTCGTTAATATCCTTGCTGCGGACCAGCTAAGCCGTTCGCCAAGGATATATTCGACACTGCTCCTATGGTTACTCTCCAATTTATTTGAGAATCTGCCCGAGGTTGGGGATTTAGATAAGCCCAAGATGGTTTTCTTTTTCGATGAAGCTCATCTCTTATTCAATGATATTAGCCCCGTACTGCTAGAGAAGGTGGAGCAAATAGTCCGTCTAATCCGCTCCAAAGGAGTTGGTATTTACTTTATCACGCAGACCCCTTCGGATGTGCCCGAGAGTGTGCTCGGACAGCTGGGCAATCGCGTGCTACACGCTTTGCGTGCTTATACCCCTAAAGATCAGAAGGCTATCAAGGCAGCTGCCGATGGTTTTCGCCCCAATCCTAAGTTCGATATGCAGGAGACCATCATGGGGCTTGGTACAGGAGAGGCTATAGTGAGTATGCTGGAACCCAAGGGAGCCCCTGGTATTACCGAACGGGTAGCTATTCTTCCGCCTCAGAGTTTCATAGGACCTCTGAGCGAAATAGAGCGTAAAAATCTTATGATGATGTCGTCCCTCTTCAGTAAGTACGCCCAAGAGGTAGACCCTGAAAGCGCTCAAGAGATACTTACAGCACGGATGCTCGCTTCCCAAGAGGCAGCAGATGCGCTCGAAGCGCAGAAGGAGCGTGAGAAGCAATTGAGAGCACAGCAAAAGGCTGAAGCCGAAGCCGCAAGGGCTAAGAAAAATGAGCCTAAGTCTTTTGTGGAGGAAGCACTGGGTACGCTTTTCAAGACAACCAAACGCCAACTGACTACGCAGATAGGACGAGAGATTACACGCACCATCTTTGGAACTTTCTTCGGACGCAAGCGATAGCCATCGATTATATTCTCTAAACTGCTCAAGGTTTGGACTGAATGGAGGGGGTCGTTGTATTAATCATCAAGATTACGATAACGTATATGCTCCCACTGTCCTCCCTAGTTTTATATAAGTCTCTCGCTGGAGAGACTCCAGTCCCTCAGGGGAGAGACTCCAGTCCCTCAGGGGAGAAACTCTAGTCCCTCAGGGGAGAGACTCCAGTCCCTCAGGGGAGAAACTCTAGTCCCTCCCGCGAGGGACTTTTTTTTGCTCAGGCAAGTGCATTCTCTTACTCAGGCGAGTGGAATAAAGTATGCACGCTTTAATTGGTCTATAGTTCGGCTTATGGAATTGACCGCTAGCCCAATTTGGCTTTGCTACTGCTGTGAGGTTATTGTGTAAGTGGGTGATAATGATTCGGAAGAGGCGTGTCTGTGCTCATCGCTATACGTGACCATAATTGGGCGGTAGTAGGTAGAATAGTAGTGTATAGGGGCAATTGTTCAAAACTTAGTCGGTGATTGGTTTGTCGCTTTGGCAATTTTTTGTATCTTTGCCGAGCAATCACCTAAGCGTAGGTAGCGTTCGAGAGAGCGTCATGGTTGTTTTGTTTAATTATATCAGGATAAAGTCATGTACTTGAATTCAGAGAAGAAGCAAGAGATCTTCGAGAAGCACGGGAAGTCTAACACTGATACTGGTTCCGCTGAGAGCCAGATAGCATTGTTCTCCTACCGTATCTCGCATTTGACTGAGCATTTGAAGTCAAATCGAAAGGATTATAATACGTCTCGTGCACTTAAGATGTTGGTAGGTAAGCGTCGCCGCTTGCTCGATTATCTAATGGAGAAGGATATCGAAAGGTATCGCCACATCATCAAAGAGCTTGGCATTCGTCGTTGATTCCAGGAGCGTCTGGAAGCGAGCTTGAGTTTAGATTGAAATTTCTTTCGAGAAGTTTTGGAGATTCGGAAAAGTTTTGTATCTTTGCACTCGCAAAGGTGATGAACGAGTTTTGAGAGACTCAAGCACGGATTGCTTTGAAATTGGCCCATTCGTCTATCGGCTAGGACGCCAGATTCTCATTCTGGAAAGAGGAGTTCGATTCTCCTATGGGCTACAGGTTTTTATTAGGAATAACAGAAGTTTTATACAAGGAATATGGCAAATCATAAGTCTGCGCTAAAAAGAGTAAGACAGAGTAGCACTAGGCGTGTTCGCAACCGTTACTATGGTAAGACGATGCGTAATGCTGTTCGTGACTTCCGCGCACTTACAGATGCTGCTGAGGCTCAGAGCAAGTTGCCAGAGCTTAATTCTCTCCTAGATCGTATGGCATCTAAGGGTAGGATTCATAGGAATAAGGCAGCCAACCTCAAGAGTTCTCTTGCACAGCATGTTAATGCCCTGGCTGTCTAAGCCGTGGAGAAGCGTTTGGGGGCTAATCTGAAATAGCACACTACAGATAGCGTCGTTATAGGTTTGGCCCGTTCGTCTATCGGCTAGGACATCAGATTTTCATTCTGGAAAGAGGGGTTCGATTCCCCTACGGGCTACGATATAAGAGTGCTACGATGGTATCATCGTAGCACTCTTTTTCACTATGTACTAAGCTATAGTATTGGTGCATGTCCTCATTTTTATGTACTTTTGTTTGGTAGACAAGTAGGGGAGCAAGTCAAAGTATGGGTATACAAACTGAGCAAGATTATGGATTGGTAGTTCAGTCGGCTTTTGATCAACTCTTGGCCGACTATCTTAATTCCAATCATCGAAAGCGCACTGATGTAATCGTTAAGGCATTTAACCTTTCACGTGCAGCACATGAGGGAGCAAAGCGAAAGAGTGGGGAGCCATATATTTTGCACCCTATAGCTGTCGCTAGTATTTGTTGTAACGAGATAGGGCTTGGGTCTACCTCAATAGCATCTGCCTTGCTCCATGATGTGGTGGAGGATACAGACTACTCGGTAGAGGATATCCGAGATATGTTTGGTAGTACGATAGCGCGAATTGTAGACGGACTAACCAAACTATCGGGAGAGATATTGGCAGAAGTGATGATGGGTAAGGAGAATGCTTCGGCGCAGCTGGAGAATATTCGTCACCTATTACTGACAGCCAATGATGATATTCGTATCGTTATTGTCAAGATTGCCGACCGTCTGCATAATATGCGTACACTGGGAAGTATGCCGGAGACTAAGCAAGTGAAGATTGCTTCTGAGACACGCCTCTTCTACGCACCTCTGGCAGAGCGACTAGGTATGTATGATATCATGAGCGAGCTCAATGATCTATCGCTCAAATATGACCATCCACAACAGTATCAGGAGATTCAGAAGGAGATAGAGAAGAGTGGACCAAAGAGATCGAGGCTATTCCAGGAGTTTTATGCCGAGGTGAAGGACGACTTGGATCGTACTGGGCTGCAGTACGAGATACAGCATAGGATGAAGGGCATCTATTCTATCTGGATGAAGATGACTAGCAAACAGCTCTCTTTCAGTGAGATTTATGACCTCTATGCTATACGTATCGTCTTCTTTCCAAACTCTCCTGAAACTGAGTACGACGACTGTTTCCGTATCTACCGAGCTATAAGCAAGCACTTCCGTATTAAGGATGACCGTACCCGAGATTGGCTTACAAAACCAAAGGAAAACGGTTATCAGGCTCTGCACATCACTGTAATGGGACCATTGGGTGAGTGGGTAGAGGTACAGATTCGCTCTTATCGAATGCATCAGATGGCAGAGCGCGGACTCGCCGCACACTGGAGATACAAGCAGACTCCCGGGGAGGTCGATGAGATAGAGCAGACTATCCTCAATAATGTTCGTGCACTACTGAGTAATCCTGGGCCTAGTGCTTCGGACGATTACGAGACCATGATGTATAAGTTCGCTACACAGGATATGCTCATCTTTACTAAAGGAGGGGAGCAGATGCGTGTGCCGCAAGACTTCACAGTACTAGACTTCGCCTATAGATTGGGTGAGAAATTTGGCAACCATTGTCTTGGTGCCAAGGTCAATCACGGTATGGTGAACATTGATTACCCTCTTCACAATGGCGATCAGGTAGAGGTGCTCACTGCCTCTAAAGTCCAGCCTCGGGTAGAGTGGCTCAGTTACGTCACTAGTCCACAAGCTAAACGAGCTATTCGTAGCTATCTCATCAATAATCGACGTAAAGACGTAGAGCGTGGCAAGAATATGCTGGAGGCTTTCTTGCGAGAGCACGAGTACGATATCTCGGAAGTCATGCCACACATGGGCTCTATTCTTAACTTCCCCAGTGTAGACGATTTTTATCTCGCTGTGCTAAGGGGTGAAGTTAATCTTGATGAAGAGTTGATTCACAAGTTATTAGAGTTGCACCAAAAAGGTGGATACGGTGGCGAGGATAGGCAACTATGGCTCGACTCCGATGAGACTCAGGTGCCGAGCGTACCTCTAGAAGACCGCAAGAAGATGTATACTCTTACGGCTCGAGATGGGCGTCGCAATTATATCCGTGCACTATGCTGTAAGCCTATCTACGGAGATGAGGTAGATGGGCTCCTAAACGATAAGAACCAAGTAGAGGTTCACAAGAAGAGCTGTCCCAATGCTATAAGGTTCAAAGCAAGCCATGGCGATAAGATACTTGCGGTATCATGGGGTTCTCATGTGCATTCCAACTTCGGTGTCACACTGGAGGTGGAGGGCGTCAATCAAGACGGCTTTGTGCTTAATATCCTCAATTCTATTAGAGAGCTGCATATTCCACTCATTCAGATAGAGTTTTCCAGCTCTATCGATCGCGCTATCGGTAAGATCAGGGTACGTGTGCCCAATCTGTCGGAGTTAAACTATCTGATCCGCAGACTCAAAGAAGAGAATGATTTATTGCGAATACATGTTATCAACAACTAAATACTATGGAGAGAAAAAGAATAATTGCCCCATCGGTACTATCCGCTGACTTCCTTAATCTTGGGCGAGATATCGAGATGCTCAATGCCAGTGAGGCAGAGTGGATTCACCTCGATATCATGGACGGTCGCTTTGTTCCCAACATCTCATTTGGCATACCCGTGGTTCATGCTATACGCAAGGCGACCACCAAGATGCTTGATGTCCACCTCATGATAGAGGAACCAGAGAAGTATATCACCGCTTTTGCAGATGCAGGAGCCGACCTCCTCACTTTGCACTACGAAGCTTCCCGACATCTTCACAGGGCTATGCAGCAAATTCATGACGCAGGGATGCAGGCAGGGGTCGTACTCAACCCTCATACACCAGTAGAACAGCTCTATGATCTCCTCCCATATCTCGATGTCGTATTGCTTATGTCCGTAAATCCAGGTTTCGGAGGACAGAAATTTATTCCCCAGACGCTCGACAAGGTAGCTAGGCTCCGTCGTATGATAGATGAGCGAGACCTTAATGTCGTTATCGAAGTTGATGGTGGCGTCAATGATATCACCGCTCCACAGCTGTTCCAAGCAGGAGCCGAAGCTCTCGTGGCTGGTAGCTACGTCTTTGGGTCGGACAATCCTGCCGAGACCATACGCCAACTCCTTCAAGCCTAGCCTACAGCACGCATGCCTTGACACCCCAGTCCCCCTTATTCCCACTCATAGGCTATCGGCATCGCCCTGCGCTTAGGCTCCTCATCGGATGCCTCCTCGGTATTGTCCTCTATGAAAGTGGTTACTTCCTATGGGGCAGCATTGTGCTAGGTGCATCATCCATCATAGCACTGATATTATCAAAGAGAATACCCACGATAGAGCTACTCATGTGGCTTTCTATCGTGGGTATTCTCTTTGGCGCTTACCTCTCACTACGTGCCCGACCCATTGATCGCCTTCCCTTAGGGAGCACCCTTTATCAGGCACCCATACGTATCCTCTACCCCATAGGAGCTAGTGCCGAGAGCCAAATAAAGTACAAAGCTCAGATACAGCTACCACAGGGACAATGGCTCACGATTCAGCTCCATTCTCCCAAAGAGATACCAGACTGCTATGGCAAAGAAGGGCTGGCAACCCTAGACCTCTCATCCCTCCATACGATTACGAGTCGAGGTTACCGTAACTACCTCAAGAGCGAAGGCGTCCAAGCCGAAGGACATCTCCATACCCTTCACACCCTCCAGCCAATGTCCCATCCACCGCTTATCAGTCGTCTACAGCGGTTCCGGCAATACCTTATCGATAGCTTTGAGCTACAAGCTCATTGCCATATCCCATGGCAAGATCGAGGCTTAATCTATGCCCTTGCCCTAGGTGATAGATCCTATCTTTCCAAAGACCTAAAGAAGCAGTTTGCCGCCTCGGGTGTAGCTCATATCCTAGCCGTTAGTGGCTACCACCTCGGTATTGTCTATGGACTCCTAAGTCTCCTTATGGGCAAACTCCTTTGGCGCCATCGTTATCGCCACTACCGTTATGGGCTCATCCTCCTTTCCCTCGTCCTGTATACCATCCTTACTGGTGCCTCAGTTGCCACCGTACGTGCGCTTCTTATGAGTAGCATCATCTTAGGAGCCAAGTTGATAGAACGCCCTGTCGACCCCATCCAAATGCTCTCCCTTATCCTGCTACTCCTCCTATTCCACAACCCCTTTGCGTACTATAGCATCGGTCTACTCCTCAGTGTTAGCGCCGTTTGGGGCATCTATACCTTTGCCTTTCTCATAAAGCTATATCTTAGACCACACAACCGTAGACTCCAATGGCTTTCTACCCTAATCGCTATTAGTCTATCTGCCCAAGTCGGAGTCCTACCAATACTCCTTACCAGTTTTGGTGCCGCTTCCCTAAGCTTCTTATGGAGCAATATCCCTATAACGATTCTCACAAGCCTTCTTATCCCTGTTGCACTCCTTAGCTTCCTAATAGTACAAGTATTTGGGAGCCTTCCCACATTCCTTCTTGTTGTCCTCCGCTACCTTGCCTCCGCTACGGAAACACTAACTTATCTCTTTACTCCAGAGTACTACGGCATCAATCTTCATGCCCAATTGCATCCACTCGTCCTGCTTCTCTATTATCCCCTCGTATACCTCCTCTATCGGAAGTTCTATCAATACGCCTTTCGCCATAGGATGTGGCATAGCAAGGCCACCCAAAGAGAAACTTTCTGGTAGGCTTTAGCCATTAAGGCAACAAAGAGAAGTGCATGTACGAGGTCTGCAAATCTCAGTCCTCATACATGCACTTCTCTCCTAGTCCCTTCCTAGTATTGTCGTCTTACTTGAGAATGTTACACGAAAGCGACGCCGTAGTTTGCTTTCGTGCAAAGGCCCTACTTATTCACTTCTAGAGCATATTTCATACGCCTTATCGCCTCAGGAATGCCCAAGACATGGATAATCTCATGAATCTTTGCGCCACGACCTTCGCCCACTAGTGCCATACGCATGCCGTTCATCACCTTGCCCATTGGTAGCGACTCATCGCCATTGATGCGTGCATATAGAGCCCGCTCTATCTCCTCTGCCGAAGCCTCTTTATCTAGAGACTCTAGTAGAGCTATCATCTCGCGGATGTATACAGGTGTCTCCTCCTTCCAGTGCTTCTTCATTCCCTTCTCCTCGAACGTCTCAGGAGCTAAAAAGAAGTAGCGAATCTCGCGAACGAAGTCGGGTAGTAGCTGCACTTTCTCTTTCGCTGTCCCAATGGCTTCTTGTAGTTTTTCTTCAGATGGATATAGCTCGTCAGCCTCCAGCATTGGGCGAACTATTTTAGAGAGTTCCTCCAAAGAGAGTTCCTGAATGTACTGGTGGTTGAACCACTTTGCCTTCTCGAAGTCAAACCTAGCCCCGCTCTTGCTACATCTATCAAGCGTGAATAGCTTTGCCAGCTCCTCCATCGAGAAAATCTCCTGTTCTGTACCAGAGTTCCACCCAAGTAGAGCTAGGAAATTGACTACCGCATTGGGCAAATAGCCTTGCTCACGATAGCCCATAGATACTGCGCCATCAGTAGGGTCTACCCACTCTAGTGGGAAAACAGGGAATCCCAGTTTGTCTCCATCGCGTTTGCTGAGCTTACCATTGCCTGTAGGCTTTAGGATTAAAGAGAGGTGGGCAAACTCAGGTGCCTTCCAGCCAAATGCCTCATACAGCAATACATGTAGCGGAGCACTTGGCAACCACTCCTCACCTCTAATCACATGAGTTACCTCCATCAGGTGGTCATCCACGATATTGGCAAGGTGGTAAGTAGGAAGCTCATCGCTGCTCTTGTAGAGTACCTTATCATCGAGGATGTTAGAATTAATCACCACACGACCTCTTATCAGATCCTGCACCTCCACATCCCTATCTGGTTCTACCAAGAAGCGCACCACATACTCAGCCCCACTCCCTAGTAGGCGCTCAACTTCTTCCTTTGGTAGCGATAGACTATTTCTCATCTTGCCACGAGTGAGCGCATCGTAGCTGAAGTTATCTGCTGCGTTACGTGCTGCCTCTAGCTCTTCCACTGTGTCGAAAGCATAATACGCCTTCCCAGCTTGCAAGAGCTCCTGTACGTAGCCCTTATATATTTCTCTACGCTCACTTTGGCGGTAAGGTCCCATAGGCTGGTTGTCCGTCCCTATCCCCTCATCTATTCCGATACCGAGCCACCGAAGCGACTCCACGATATATGCCTCAGCACCAGGGACAAATCGCTTACTATCTGTGTCCTCGATACGCAGTATCATAGTGCCTCCATGATGGCGTGCAAAGAGATAATTAAAGAGGGCAGTCCTTACACCGCCAATATGCAAAGCACCCGTAGGGCTGGGCGCAAACCTTACTCTTACCATAATTGATTCGTAATTTACTTCATTATTAAACGACACGACAAAGATACTAAAATACACTGCAGGTTACTACAGCCATAAGCCTAAATTTGTAATAAGCCCCCAACCCCCTGAAGGAGGCTATTTCCACTGCCACATAACAGCATAAGTCCCCTTCAGATGGTGGGTTACGAACCTCCGGGGTTAATTGCCTATACTCATTGACTATATACCCTTGTTTGCGCCTCTGGCGAGCGCTCACTGTGAATAGCCATAGTAGCCAAATTTATTCCTAGGAATAAATAAAACTTTTCCTAGAGATAAATATTTTTATTTGTACAGAAAAATAAATTTATTCCTAGGAATAAATTTTACCGCAAGCGCGATTCGTTGCAAGTACTTGCCTATGAGCTATTTGGGAATATACGATAGACGTTTGGATTGGGTGTATTCTTGAGGTGCTGCAGAGCTTTGTTTTGTCTTAGTTTTCTGATTGTTTATTTCCATTGATAATCGTTATCTTTGAGCATTGAGAGGGGGAGTTACTCTTTAGCATAGAGACGTTATGAAGATAATACATACGGGAGATTGGCACTTGGGTCAGTCGCTCCTTGGTGTGGATAGGCATTGGGAACAGGCATTATTTTTGGACTGGCTTTTGGCACAATTGGTACAAGAAGAGCCCGATTTGCTATTAGTAGCTGGGGATATCTTCGATAGTCCGAATCCTGCAGCGCGTGCTAGTGCACTCTACTATCGTTTTTTAGCTCAACTGTCTACCTTGGCACATCGGCCTCAGGTCGTGATTATCGCGGGTAATCACGATTCCGCTTCTAGGCTAGAAGCCCCTAGGGAGCTTCTCGAACAATTGGATATTCAGGTGAGAGGGGTAGTGCGCAAGACAGAAGAAGGGACTATAGACTACAATTCTCTTATGATTCCCCTAAGAGGAGGCGGGACTTGTTTGGCTGTTCCCTACCTTAGACAGGGGGATTATTTATCAGATAGGGGTTATGCCGATGGGGTGCGGATGTTTTATCAAGAGTTAGTGGCGCAAGTGCCTAACGATTGTACCCCTATCATCGCTATGGGGCATCTGCATGTAGTAGGCGGAGAGGTACTTCCCGATGACCATTCAGAAAGGGCTATTGTAGGCGGTCTGGAGTATGTCCCTGTGGAGGCTTTCTCGGAGCGCATAGCCTACACTGCTCTGGGGCATCTCCATAGGTCTCAGAGGGTAGGGGGGACAGAGCAGATACGATATTCTGGAGCACCTCTCCCTATGTCCTTCACTGAGGAGCACTACAGCCAAGGGGTACTCCTAGCAGAGTTGGATAATGAGTGCACAGAAGTGCGTACTATTTCTTACCCTTCACCATTAGAATTGAAGACCATTGGTCCTAATAGCAAGCAGAAGGTGCTAGATGAGATTAGCGCTCTCCCCGACCTTTCCGAGGGTGAAGAACTAGCCAAAGAAGCGCCTTTGCTTAGGGTGCTGGTGGAGCTATCGGAGCCAGAGCCTGCTTTGCGTGCAGAGCTGGAGGCAGCGCTTAAGGGGAAACGGGCAAGGTTGGTATTGGCTCAGCCTCTATACCCCTCTAGCGTAGGGAGGCAGGAGTTGCGTTCGCTAGAGGTGTTGGAGCGTGCATCCGAGCTAGAAGTGGCTGAGCAGGCTTTCAGCCAAAGATATGGCGGGGCTGAGATGCCCGATGAGATGCGGGCATTACTATCCATGGTAATTAGTGAAATACAGGAAGACGAGGACATATGAAGCTATTGGCAGTAAGAGGGATGAACCTCGCCTCTCTTGAGGGGGAATTTGAGATAGACTTCGGTCAGGAGCCATTGAAATCGGCAGGGCTATTTGCTATCACTGGGAGCACAGGAGCAGGAAAGAGTACCTTGCTCGATGCTATTACGCTAGCGCTCTATGGCGAGGTACCTAGACTAGTAGCCGCTAGTGGAAAGCGAGAAGGAGATGAGGAGCTAACGCCCAAGGATGCCCGCCGAATATTGAGACGTGGTATGGGTGAAGGGTATGCCGAAGTGGACTTTGAAGCGGTAGATGGACTAGAGTATCGTAGTCGTTGGTCGGTATGGCGTGCAGGACGTAAACCCGCGGGACGTATACAGGGTGAGCAAATAGCTGTAACGGAGCTAAAGGGCGGCCATCAATTACAAGGTAATAATCGGGAACTTAGGGAGCAACTAGAGCACTTGGTGGGACTATCTTTCGATCAGTTTCGACGAACCATCCTCCTTGCTCAGGGCGACTTCGCAGCTTTCCTTAGAGCAGAGGAGCGCGAGAAGACTCAGATCTTAGAGAAAGTAACGGGTACCGATATTTACCGTCGTATATCTATGCGTCTCTATGAAAGAAATAGAGAGGCTCAGGCTGCGATTGAGCAGTTAGATAGCCAAATAAATCAGCTGATGCCATTACCGGAGGAGGTATTGCATGAGAAGCAGAGCAGACTCAAGGAGATTGCACAAACGCAAACGGAACTGAGTAAACAGAAGGAGTTTTGCAAGAGTAGTCTGGCATGGTTGGAGGAGCATTCTCGAAGGACACGTGCTGTAGAGGAGGGAAAAATAGCATTGTCCTCAGCTCGTAAAGCACATGATTCGGCCGATCCTCTTCGATCCGAACTGAATGCGGTAGAAGCTGTATTACCTATCGCTCCTACTTATAAGGAGAAGAAGGATAAGGAACAGCAACTCAAAGATAATAAGTATGAACAACAGCAACTGGAGCAGGAACTGCATGACCTCCAAGCTGACCTTGTGGCTATGGACACCAAGATTGATGAGGCAAAAATACGGATGGTATCGGCAGAGGAAGTAATTGCAGAGAGCGAACCTATGCTGAGTGAGGCAAGGCGTCTTGATGTGGCTTTGCAACAAAAGAAGGAGGATAGCCAGAGGCTGAACCGCGTGCTGAAAGCGAAGAGTACGGAGCAATTAAGTCGCCAAGTGCTTGCGTTACAAGAGACTCAGGCAGAGATTACTAAGGTTAGTGAGCAGATGGAGGTGCTCCAGCGCTCTCTCTCGGTCGAAGTATCGCACCTAAGGTCGAAGCTGGTCGATGGTACGCCTTGTCCAGTGTGCGGTGCGCTGCACCATCCTTCTGCGAGTGAGCAAGCTCCGATTGCTGAGGAGGAGGAACGACAGGAGGTTTCGGCTCGTCTCTTGAAGCTACGAGAGAAGGCGGAAGGATTGCGAGAGGAAATAGGGGGGCTTCGGAAGTCGGTACAGCTGGAGGAGGAAGCAAGGAAGGAGCTGTCTGAGGTAAAGGAGTCTTACAAAAGTATTGAGGCACAGCGCAAAGCCTACTTCGATGGAAAGGCGGTGGATAGTGTGGTTCAGGAGCAGGCTAAAGCCTTGAAGTCTGCTCAAAAGGAGTATGATAAGCTATCTGGAGAGCGGTTAGAAAAGGTATTGGCTGAGAAAACAGCGTCAGTTAAGCTCGACGAGCTCTCCAAGCAGAAGAAGCTATTGGAGACTACTCTTGTTGCATTGAATGATGCCGTGAGCACTTTCTTATCTGACAGAGAGGACAGTCTGAGCACTGCGGAACTGGACACCCTTTTGGCGCATGATAGTAAGTGGATAAGCTCGGGAAGACAGAAGTTGAAGCACCTTGATGAGCAATTGCAGAAAGCAATACTCGTAGTCCAAGAGCGTGAAAGACTACTTCAAGAGCATATACAGCATTCGGATAAACCAGTGGACTCTCTACTTCCCGAGACAGTGAAGGCCCAGATGCAACAGGTGGAACAGCAACTCAAGACTTTTGCAACAGAGGAAAAAGAGATGGCTCTAGAATTGGCTAAGGATAGCGATACACGAGAGAGGTTGGTACAATTGATAGCTCAGAGAGAGGCACAGGCGCCAAAAGTAAAGCTATGGGCGCAGCTCAATGATTTGCTGGGATCCGCTTCGGGTGATAAGTTTGCTAAGATAGCTCAGCGCTATACGATCTCCAATCTATTGGGGTATGCCAATAAGCATTTGCAGACGATAGCGCCCCGTTATAGACTGAAACAGGTGGATCCCGATTCGCTCAACCTCGTGGTAGTGGATACCTATATGATGGATGAGGAGCGTACGGTCTTCTCTCTGTCAGGAGGCGAGACTTTCTTGGTTTCTCTTGCTCTTGCTCTTGGGCTGTCGTCTCTTTCTAGTCGTCACATGCGTATCGGGTCCCTTTTTATAGATGAGGGATTTGGTAGTCTGGATGGCGATACCTTGGCGGTAGCGCTCGATGCCTTGGAGAGCCTTCAAAGCCAGCAGGGTAGGTTGGTAGGTGTTATCTCGCATGTGCAGGAGATGAACGAACGTATCTCTACTCAGATTCAGGTGCAGAGCAATGGTAGGGGAGGAAGCAAGATTGTGATAAAGGGAGCCTAGACGGTATTCCCTCCGTTCGGATTAGGGAAATCTTGTCTAGGTGTTAGAAATGTAGTAAATTTGATGAGGGAAAATTAATCACTATAATTAGGTATATATGGCAGGTAAGGAATTTCATTATCAAGAGATGTTCCCACTAGGGAAGGAGAAGACAGAGTACTACTTATTGACAGATAAGTATGTGAGTACTTCGGAATTTGAGGGGGAGACTATACTCAAGGTGGAGTATGAGGGTATTCGTCAGATGATGAAGCAGGCGTTTCACGATGTGAGCTTCTATCTCCGTCCAGACCACCAGAGAATGGTGCTGAAGGTATTGAACGATCCTGAGTCTTCAGAAAATGATAAGTTTGTGGCACTGACTTTCCTCCGCAATGCTGAGGTGAGTGCTAAGGGGTTGTTGCCCTTTTGCCAAGATACAGGAACGGCCATTGTCTTAGGGAAAAAGGGACAAAGGGTATGGACAAACTTCACGGATGAGGAGGCTATCTCGCATGGTATTTATGATACGTACCAGGAGGATAATCTGCGCTACTCGCAGAATGCACCGCTGAGTATGTATGAGGAGGTGAACACTAAGACAAATCTGCCAGCGCAGATAGACCTGATGGCAATTGAGGGAGACGAGTATAAATTCCTCTGCATAGCTAAGGGTGGCGGATCGGCCAATAAGACTTATTTGTATCAGGAGACAAAGGCGGTACTCAACCCTGAGACATTGGTGCCTTTCCTAGTAGAGAAGATGAAGTCCTTGGGTACGGCAGCATGTCCGCCTTATCACCTTGCTTTTGTGATTGGGGGTACTTCGGCAGAGACGAACCTTAAGACAGTGAAGCTGGCTAGTGCTAAGTATTATGACGAACTGCCTACTACAGGTAATGAGTATGGTAGGGCTTTCCGTGATGTGGAGCTTGAGGCTAAGCTACTTGAAGAGGCTCATAAGATGGGCTTGGGCGCACAGTTCGGTGGCAAGTACTTTGCTCATGACGTTCGTGTTATCCGTCTGCCACGCCATGGCGCATCGGTGCCTATTGGTATGGGGGTGAGCTGCTCTGCCGATAGAAATATTAAAGCTAAGATCAATAAGGAGGGTATTTGGATTGAGAAACTAGAGACGAACCCTGCTAGTCTTATCCCAGAGGAGTACCGCAATGGTCTTGAGGGTGAGGTTGTAAAGGTGGATTTGAACCGTCCGATGAAGGATATTCTTGCTCAGCTAGATCAGTACCCAGTCTCTACTCGTCTATCCTTGAGTGGTACTATTATCGTAGGTCGTGATATCGCACATGCGAAACTCAAAGAGAGAGTAGATAGGGGCGAGGGCTTGCCACAGTATATCAAGGATCATCCAATTTACTATGCTGGACCAGCTAAAACTCCAGAGGGAATGCCTTCTGGTTCGTTTGGCCCGACTACGGCTGGTCGTATGGATAGCTATGTAGACTTGTTCCAAGAGAATGGTGGCAGTATGGTGATGATTGCTAAGGGTAATCGTAGCCAGCAAGTCACCGATGCTTGCCATAAGTATGGAGGCTTCTACCTAGGTAGTATCGGTGGTCCTGCAGCCATCTTAGCACAGGAGAGTATTAAACACGTGGAGGTGCTAGAGTACCCAGAATTGGGTATGGAGGCTATCTGGAAGATAGAGGTAGAGGACTTCCCTGCCTTTATCCTTGTGGATAATAAGGGTAACGACTTCTTTAAGCAACTCAAGCCATTGAAGTAAGTCATATAAATTGTATAGCGAGGTGGCTGCGGGAAGAATTCTTTCTGCAGCCACCTCGGTTTTGTAGAACAATAAGTAGTAAATATCTGTTTCATGAGCAGAGACATATATATTACGGAATAAGATTAGATGATGAATAAGAATATAGAGAAGGTGCTAGATGTAGCACTAAAACGGAGAAGCCATTACGCTTTAGGAGTGGGTGTCTCCTCAGGAGGAGGTTGAGGACTTGCTGAAGGCAGTGCTGCGAGGTGTACCGACACACTTTAATAGCCAGTCTGTACGTATGGTATTACTAACGGGTGATGCCCACCGCAAGCACTGGGAGTTAGTGGAGCGAATCCTGATTGAGCAGATAGGTGAGGAGCTATACAATACTGGCACTAAGGGTAAGATTCATGACTCCTTTATGAGCGGTGTAGGTACTGTATTATTTTTTGAGGAGTCTACAATCACTGAGGGATTGAGTGCAAAGATGCCGCTCTACGCAGCGAACTTTGCAAAGTGGGCTCAACAGGTTCAGGGGTCGCACCAATGGGCAGTATGGTTGGGCTTGACGGAGCTTGGCTTTGGGGCAAGTCTTCAGCACTATATCGGTATTGATGATGCCGCCATTAAGGCACAAGTAGGGGCACCTGAGGCGTGGGAGTTTATCGCACACATGCCATTTGGAAAGCCACTTGATACCCCAGAGGTCAAGCCCAAGACCTCGATGGATGAATTGCTAAAGGTATTTGGATAAGTAACATAGTTGATTTAGGTTATTGTTTTTCTCCCTCACCCATGAGACAAGTGGGTGGGGGAGTTTTTATATTGCTTAATGTGTGGTAAATAAAGCTAAGAGAGTATGAAAGTTGAGTCTATAGGCATAAAATGGATTATCTTTGTCTCGGATTCCTAAATGAGTCGTATTATATTGGGTAATAGAAGTTATATACAGAAGTTTTTCTTACTCTTGCTGTTTTTTATAGCAGTGAGCCCGTCTGTTGTAGCCCAAGTGGTAGAGAAGAGTAGTATCCCTGCGCCTGTGGTTAAGGGTTATATTGTGCCAGCTACAGTATTCGATGGTGATACTATGCCCAATCTCTCTCTTCCTGTAGTGCATATATTTAAGCCACTGAGACTAGATACTAGGGAACAACAGTTGGCGTATCGTCGCTTGGTGAGAGACGTAAAGAAGGCTCTTCCTTTTGCCAAAATCGTATCGGCGACTTTGATGGAGACCTATGAATATATGGAAACTCTGCCAACGGAGCGTGATAAGACACGGCACGTGCGTCAGCTTGAAAAGGATCTATTGAAGCAGTTTACCCCGCAGCTTAGAAAACTGACGCTAAACCAAGGAAAGCTATTGATAAAATTGATAGAGCGTGAGACCGGAACTAGTAGTTACGGTCTTATTGATGCCTTTCTCGGTCGTTTCTCCGCAGGTTTTTGGAATACCTTGGCAAATACTTTTGGTGCATCTCTCAAGACAACATGGGAGCCTGAAGGGGAAGATGCTGTCATAGAGCGAGTTTGTATCATGGTAGAGCGAGGATATATATAGTCTCCATCAATAATTAGTTTTACACATCTGCTGATAATGATAAGGCGAGGGCATCAACCTTCGCTAGTCATCCCTTTACCGTCCTCGCCTAATTGCATGACCATTTATATACACTAAATGGTCTTATGCTCTAGCTAAATGGCTTAATAATTGTGGCCCAATCATTTACCTATTTAGTATATCGTTGTCTTCCAGTGGTGGAAGCGTATGAACGATTACAAACTACACGCTGACGATTGCTGAAAAATGAGGAATGTGATTTATTAACAATGTGATTT
>NZ_KB904235.1 GCF_000379925.1 Porphyromonas levii DSM 23370
TCAGAACACCATCATAGGTGGGCTCCCCTTGTGCTTCTGCTCTCTTATTGAGCTTTTTATTGATAAAGGTCTGTATGGGGCGCCAGTCAATAAGAATATCAACTTGCTCTAAGAAGCCATTACGTGCTTTGGCTCGTCTCTGCTCTGTGAAAACTTCTACAAAACTTGGATTATCGTTGGATGTACTCTTGAAAGACATATGGAATCAGTAATTATTCCTTGTTAAACATATACAAATATACTGATAACCAATGAGATAAACAAGTGTTTAACGCAGTTTTTTGTGCAACAGTCTCTGTATATTCTCTAGCAAACCTTAAATATTGGGTGAAAATAGGGGAAAGTGAGGGCTGTGGTAGATAATTGCTGAAAAGTTTGGCTAATTAGTAATAAATGCCTAACTTTGACCCCGAAAAGGTGATTGTGGTGCGTAACCCATGCGCTTCAATTGAAAAGGGAACCCAGTGAGAGTCTGGGACTGAGCCCTCAGCTGTATATTCTGTAAGACAGCTTTGCCTTCTATAAAGTCACTGTGGATAGAGCCTCCGTAAGGTGGGCGATTCATGGGGAGACTGCAAAGCGACAACCTTGGTTGACAGAATGAGTCAGAAGACCTGCCTTTTTGGATGATGGTTTTTTTGTTTTCGGGGATTTGAAGGCAAAACACGACATTTGTACTAAGACTGAGTTTTTGTTGTTGCTACTAGCAGAGGAGCATCATTGCTTCTTATAGCAAACCCGTACATTCCTTGTCGAAAGGAATCTAGTGGCATTTGGTATCTGGCTCTGTATCTAGTCTTTTTAGTGTTTCGATTATATCTCCTAGCAAAAAATGATGGTGACTGAATAGTAGTAGATATATTGATACAAACCACTCTAAGAAGTACTGATATGAAGACAAGAGAAGAGTACATTGAGAGCCTGAGAAAGCTAAATCTAAACGTATGGTTTATGGGTAAGAAGATCGATAACCCAGTAGACCATCCTATGATCAGACCATCCCTCAACTCATTGGCTATGACCTATGAGCTTGCACAGCAAGATGAGTACAAGGATGTGATGACGGCTACTTCTTGCCTCACAGGTAAGAAGATCAACCGATTCTGTCATATCCATATGAGTACTGAGGACCTCGTGAATAAGGTAAAGATGCAGCGCCTTTTGGGTCAGAAGACTGCTTCATGTTTCCAGCGCTGCGTGGGTATGGATGCCTTCAACGCTGTATGGAGTACCACTTATGAGATGGATGAGGCCTTGGGTACTGACTACCACCAGCGCTTCAAGAAATACCTTGAGTATGTGCAGGAGAATGACCTCGTAGTAGACGGTGCTATGACCGACCCTAAGGGTGATCGTAACTTCTCTCCATCTCAGCAAGAGGATCCAGACCTATACGTTCATATCGATGAGATTCGCCCCGACGGTATCGTCGTTACTGGTGCTAAAGCACACCAGACTGGTTCAGTTAATTCTCATGAGCATCTTATCATGCCTACTTGCACCATGAAGGAGGAGGATGCAGACTATGCAGTTTCTTTCGCTATCCCAAGTGACGCTGAGGGTGTGACCATCATATATGGTCGTCAGTCTTGCGATACTAGGAAGATGGAGCCAGGAGCGGAGATAGACCTTGGTAACGCTCAGTTCGGTGGTCATGAGACACTCTTCGTAATGGATCATGTCTTCGTTCCTAATGATCGTATCTTTATGTGCCGTGAGTATCAGTTCTCTAATATGCTGGTAGAGCGTTTTGCTGGTTACCACAGACAGTCTTACGGTGGATGTAAGGTAGGTGTAGGTGATGTACTTATCGGTGCTGCTGCACTTGCTGCCGACTATAATGGTGTACCAAAGGCTTCACATATCAAGGATAAGCTGATAGAGATGGTACACCTCAATGAGACCCTCTATAGCTGCGGTATCGCATGTTCTGCCGAGGGTAAGCCTACAGCATCAGGTAACTATCTGATTGATATGCTTCTTGCCAATGTCTGCAAGCAGAATGTTACCCGTCTGCCTTACGAGATTACTCGTCTGGCTGAGGATATCGCTGGTGGTCTGATGGTGACCATGCCATCTGAGGCCGACCTTAAGCACGATGAACTTGGTCCAATCATCAAGAAATACTTGGTAGGTGCTAAGGGTACTGCTACTGTTAATCGTATGCGTGTGCTTCGCCTTATTGAAAACCTTACCCTCGGTACTGCTGCAGTGGGTTATCGTACAGAGAGCCTACACGGTGCTGGTTCGCCACAAGCTCAGCGTATTATGATTTCTCGCCAGTGCAATATGGAGGCTAAGAAACAATTGGCTAGGAACATCGCAGGAGTAGACACCTCTCTAGATAGTAGGGAGAAGTAAACTGAAATGCAAGACATCAATACTCATATATCCCAAGAAACTGTTGCCGCCGTGCTTGCAGAACGAGTTAGACCTCGTCTGCAAGCACATGGGGGCGACATACATCTCATAGATATCGAGGGTACTACCGTGAGGCTAAAAGTCTCGGGCGCTTGCCAATCTTGTCCTTCACTCAGTGATACCATTGAGGAAGTTATCTTGCAGGCTGTGCAGGAGAGTCTTGGAGTCCCATCTCTCAAGGTAGAGGTAGATAGAGGAGTAAGTCGGAATTTAATCCAAGAGGCTCTGAAGATTATTCGTAGATAGTTAAATATCATATTTCCAACCGATTATATGGACTGGAACAACTTAGATAATGTTCCGCAGGTCACTGCGGAAGAGGCGGTTGCACACATAAAAGACAACGATCTAGTGGTCGTGGCACATGCCGCTGGAGCACCACAATTGTGTGTGGATGCGCTAATCAATAATTACGAAGCGTACCACAATGTGAGGGTATTCCACATGCTCACACTGGGTAAAGGTATTTGCAATGCTCCTGAGATGGAGGGGCATCTGCATCATATTACCAACTTTATTGGTGGAAATATGAGACAGGCCATGAAGGAGGGGAGAGTAGACTTCTTCCCTGGGTACTTCTCTGAGGTGCCTAGTCTGATGGCTCCAGGAGAGCTATTGGATCCTGATGTAGCTCTGATACAGGTCTCTTATCCTAACGAAGAAGGGTATTGTAGCTACGGTGTTTCATGTGATTACACCAAGCCAGCAGCCCAGAATGCTAAGATTGTGATTGCAGAGATGAATCGTCAGATGCCGTTTGTAGGCGGTGATAATCTCATTCACATCTCTAAAATAAATTATATCGTAAAGGCGGATTATCCGCTGCATACTATTGCCCCAACAGAGATAAAGGAGGTAGAAGAAGCTATAGGAAAGAACTGTGCCCAGCTTGTAAAGGATGGCGACACCCTTCAGCTAGGTATTGGTGCCATCCCTGATGCTGTACTGCTATTCCTAAAGGACAAGAAAGATCTTGGTATCCACTCCGAGATGGTCTCTGATGGTATTCTAGAGCTAGTGAATGCAGGGGTCATCAATGGTAGTCGTAAGCAGATAAATCCTGGAAAGATTGTAGCTACCTTCTTGATGGGTACTCAGGCACTCTATGACTTCGTTAATGGCAATGATAGTGTGGAGATGTATCCTGTGGACTATGTCAATGATCCTTTTGTGATCGCACAGAATGACAATGTGGTGAGCATCAATAGCTGTGTGGAGGTTGACCTCATGGGGCAAGTCGTCTCGGAGAGTATCGGGTTGCGACAGATTAGCGGTCCTGGTGGTCAGGTAGACTTCGTTCGTGGAGCTGCAAGATCTAAGGGCGGTAGAAGCATTATTGCTATGCCATCTACAGCAAGCCGTGGTGCCTTATCACGTATCGTGCCACTTATCGCAGAGGGCGCAGCAGTGACTACCCCACGCAACGATGTGGACTATATTGTGACAGAGTATGGTATTGCTAAGCTCAAAGGCAAAACCCTACGGGAGAGAGCCAAGGCTCTTATCGCTATCGCTCATCCACAGTTTAGGGCAGAGCTAGAGGCAGCTTATGCCGAAAGGTTTGAAAAATAATCTATTTCTATATACTAATATGCAACTATTCAAGCTAAAGACGACTATTGATCGCTTCGAGTCATTCGCAGAGTTTGCAGAGGCTTTCAATCTTGGAGAGAGAGATTTGGTAATCACCAATGACTTCCTATATGAGCCTTTTATGAAGGCTTGTAACCTCAAGTGTCACTTCGTGATGCAGGAGAAGTATGGTGTGGGAGAGCCATCCGACGAGATGATGAATAAGATACTCCATGACGTGCAAGACAAGGAGTTTGATAGAGTCATCGCTATTGGTGGTGGTACTGTAATAGATATCTCTAAGCTCTTTGTGCTCAAGGGACTCAAGGATGATGTGTTACTTGCCTTTGACCGCAAGCTGCCACTAGAGAAGGGCAAGCAGCTTATCGTAGTGCCTACTACTTGTGGTACTGGTAGTGAGGTAACTAATATCTCTATTGCAGAGATAAAGAGTAGGGGGACCAAGATGGGTCTTGCCGATGATGCTATCGTAGCTGATAATGCAGTGATTATCCCTGAGCTACTTAAGGGATTGCCATTTAAGTTCTACGCATGTAGTGCAATCGATGCACTGATTCACGCAGTAGAGGCATACGTGTCTCCTAAGGCTAATCCATACACTGAGATATTTAGTGAGGCGGCTTGGCGCATTATCATCGATGTCTTCCGTAAAATCAAGGAACGTGGAGAGACCTTCCGCTTTAGTGCTATGGGAGAGATGATTATGGCAAGTAACTTTGCAGGTATCGCTTTCGGTAATGCTGGCGTGGGAGCAGTCCATGCGCTTTCATATCCTCTAGGTGGTGCTTACCATGTTCCTCACGGTGAGGCCAACTATCAGTTCTTTACCGAGGTATTCATGGTCTATGAGCAGAAGGAGCCTAATGGTCGTATTGTGGAGCTCAAAGAGAAGCTCGCTAAGGAGCTTGTGTGTGAGCCATCTGAGGTGTTCGCCGAGATGGATAAGCTTTTGTCAGCACTTATCTCTAAGAACGAGCTCCATACCTATGGTATGAAGGAGGAGGAGATTGAGGGCTTCGCAGATGCTGTAATAGCTACTCAGCAGAGGCTTCTTGCCAATAACTATGTGCCTCTGACTAGGGATGAAATAAGAGATATTTATAAGAAATTGTTCTAGCCAAAATAATCAACATTATACTAACATTATGGATATTAAGGAGATGGTGGCACTCGCAAGGGTGGCACAGCAGGAGTTTGAGAGGAAGTTCGACCAGCAGAGTACAGACCATGTAGTAAAGGAGCTCTGTAAGGTGGTTTATGACAATGCCGAAATGCTAGCTCGTGAGGCCGTAGATGAGACTGGTATGGGTCGCTACGAAGATAAGGTAGCTAAGAACCGCAATAAGTCTAAGGGCGTTTGGAGTAACCTTCAGGGCAAGAAGACAATGGGTGTAATAGGTGTTGAGGAAGGTACAGGTCTTATGAAGATTGCTAAGCCTGTGGGTGTTGTATGTGCAATCACTCCTACAACCAATCCTATCGTGACCCCAATGGCAAATATCGCTTTCGCACTGAAGGCAAAGAATGCTATTATCGTTTCACCTCACCCACGCTCAAAGAATTGCTCAGGGCATACGATAGAGCTTATCAAGGCAAAGCTAAAAGAGCTAAAGGTGCCTGAGAACTTGGTACAGTATCTAGAGACTCCAGGTCTTGATGAGACTCAGGAGCTTATGTCGCTAGTGGATGTAGTAGTCGCTACTGGTGGTATGGGTATGGTGCACTCTGCTTACTCATCTGGAAAACCTTCTTTCGGTGTAGGTGCAGGTAATGTGCAGGTAATCATCGATGAGAATATCAATGACTTCGACGAAGCTGCTGATATCATTATCAGAGGTAGGTCTTTCGACAATGGTATCATTTGCTCTGGTGAGCAGTGCTTCATCTATCCTGAGAAATATAAGGAAGAGATCTTCGGTGCATTCAAGCGTAATGGTGCTTACTTCGTTCCTGAAGAGTATCATGACCAGGCTGTGAATACCATCTTCAAGAATAACGCTATCAATCGCGATGTAGTTGGTAAGGATGTTGAGATCATCGCTAAGATGATTGGTATAGAGATTCCAGAGGGAACTCGTATCCTCGTAGTGCCTGCCAAGGGAGTAGCTACTGCCGACCTTATCTGTAAGGAGAAGATGTGCCCAGTTATGACTTGTCTGCCTTACCAGCACTTTGACGAGGCTATCGCTATCGCTAATGAGAACCTCAATATGGAGGGTAGCGGTCACTCTGCAGGTATCCATTCTAATAACCAAGGTAATATTATCAAGGCAGGTAATGATATTAAGGTGTCTCGCCTTATTGTGAATGCACCTTGCTCTATTACGGCAGGTGGTTCTATTCAGAACGGTTTGTCAGTAACCACCACTTTGGGTTGCGGTAGCTGGGGTAACAACTCTATCTCAGAGAACCTAACTTACAAGCACCTCATGAATATCACGCGTATCGCACGCATGTCCACAACTATCACTGTGCCAACAGACGAAGAGATCTGGGCAATGAACTAAAGCGAAGGAAAAAGAATATATTATGAACGAAAAGCCAAGTGTCCAGGTACTAAATGATGTGGTAGTACGATTTGCAGGAGACTCTGGAGACGGTATGCAGCTAACTGGCTCAATCTTCTCTGATGTCTCTGCAATATTGGGCAATCAGATATCAACATTCCCTGACTACCCTGCGGAGATTCGTGCTCCAAAGGGTAGCCTTGGGGGCGTATCGGGATTCCAAGTGCGTATCGGAACTGAAGGGGTCTATACTCCTGGTGACTATGCAGATGTATTGGTCGCCATGAACCCCTCGGCTCTCAAGGTCAATACCAAGAATATCAAGGAAACAGCTACCATTATCATTGATAGCAGTGCTTTCGATGAAGCGGGGCTGAAAAAGGGAGAATACAAGACGGACAATCCATTTACAGAGCTTGGACTGAACCATGTTCAGGTGCTTGAAGTGCCTATCTCTGAGATGGTTCGAGATGGTCTCAAGGATACAGGTATGGACGTGAGGGCTATTGATAGGAGTAAAAATATGTTTGCTCTAGGTCTTATTCTCTGGCTGTATAATAAAGAGATAGCACCAGCAGAGCAGCAGCTCCAGAAGAAGTTCTCAAAGAAACAGGAGGCACTCAAAGCCAATCTGAAGATTCTTACCGATGGATATAACTATGGGCATAATATCCATGCTACGACCACTACCTATCGTATCGAAGGGCGTGATCAGAAGCCAGGCAATTATACCGATATCAACGGTAACACTGCAACCGCTTATGGTTTGGTGGCTGCAGCAGATAAGGCTGGTCTAGGTCTATTCCTCGGTAGTTATCCTATCACTCCTGCTACAGATATCCTTCATGAATTGGCTAAGCTAAAGCATCTCGGGGTTAAGACGGTGCAAGCAGAGGATGAGATCTCGGGTATTTGTACTGCTATCGGAGCCTCTTATGCTGGATCGCTGGCTGTGACCACAACGTCTGGTCCGGGTCTCGCTCTTAAGAGTGAAGCGCTGGGCTATACGGTGATGGCAGAGCTACCACTTGTCCTTATCGATGTGATGAGAGGTGGTCCTTCTACTGGTTTGCCCACCAAGAGTGAGCAGACAGACCTCCTACAGGCGTTACATGGACGTAATGGAGAGAGTCCATTAGTGGTGATTGCAGCGACTTCGCCTAATGACTGCTTCGACGCCGCATTTACTGCTGCTAAGATTGCTGTTGAGCACATGACTCCTGTGATATTGCTCACAGATGCCTTTATTGGTAATGGTGCTTCGGCTTGGAGAATACCTGACTTAAGCACTTATCCTACTATCACTCCACGTTATGTACAGGAGTATTACAAGGGAGATAAACCTTGGACTCCTTATATGCGTGACGAGAAGAGCCTCGTTCGGTACTGGGCTGTCCCTGGTTCAGAGGGGTACATGCACCGTGTTGGTGGTCTCGAGAAGCACAGCGATACTGGAGCTATCTGTACTGAGCCAACGAACCATAGCAAGATGGTTCAATTCCGTCAGGAAAAGATTGCACGTATTGCTGAGGAACTTCCATTACTCGAAGTTTATGGTGATGAATCGGCAGATACTCTCGTTGTTGGTTGGGGTAGTACGTATGGACATATCCTTTCTGCTGTAGACCAAATGGAGAAGGATGGTAGAGGCGTGGCAATGACTCACTTCAAGTTTATCAATCCACTACCTAAGAATACTGAGGAAGTTCTCAGACGATATAAGAATATCGTTATTGTTGAGCAGAGTATGGGTCAATTTGCTCAGTTCATTTCTGGTCAGATCAGCGGTCTCAATATCTTTAGATACAATAAGGTTGAGGGACAGCCTTTGAAGGTCGAAGGTATTGTTGACTTTGTCAATCAGATCCTAAATGGCAGCAATAAATAACTAGTAGGAGTATAATGCAATGAAGATAAATCAGGTAAACGGGGCAAAACCCAATGGTCTAAAGTACGAGCCAAGGGACTTTAAGAGTGCTGGTCCTGTGAAGTGGTGTCCAGGATGTGGCGACCATGCCATCCTCAATTCACTTCATAAGGCGATGGCAGAGCTTGGTGTCGCTCCTCATGAGACAGTGGTTGTGAGTGGTATCGGGTGTTCGTCTCGTCTGACATACTATATGAACACTTATGGTATGCATACGATTCACGGACGTGGATCTTCTATCGCCACTGGTGTCAAGGTAAGTAATCCAAACCTCAGTGTGTGGTCTGTATCTGGCGATGGCGATGCTCTGGCAATTGGCGGTAACCACTTTATCCATGCGATTAGGCGTAATGTAGATCTTAATATCATCCTTATGAATAATAAGATTTATGGCCTTACCAAAGGGCAATATTCTCCTACAAGTGATAGAGGGTTTGTATCTAAGTCTTCTCCATTTGGTACGGTGGAAGACCCTTTTATCCCAGCGGAATTGGTTTTGGGTGCAAGGGGAAACTTCTTCGCTCGTACTATTGACGTAGAGTTGGCGCTTACTAAGGATTGTTTGCTCTCGGCAGCAAAGCACAGAGGTGCGGCTGTTGTGGAGGCTTTGGTCAATTGTGTTATCTTTAATAATGGTATCCATAAGCAGTATTCCGATAAGGAAGTGCGTGACGATATGACCATTGTGCTCAAGCAAGGCGAGCCTATGATTTACGGTAAGGATCGTAATAAAGGTCTTGTTTTGGAGGGCTTTGAACTCAAGAGCGTGACAATTGGAGAGAATGGTGTGAAACTAGAAGATATTCTGGTGCACGATGCGACTACGCAAAATCATGTGTTGCACTCTTTGCTGGCAATGATGCATACCCAGCCAGGGATGCCAATTGCCCTCGGAGTAATTCGGGATGTAGAGGCTCCAGCATATGATTTTGAAGTGTCTCAGCAATTGATTGAGGTACAAGAGCGTAATCCTGATCAGGATATCCAGAAACATCTAAATCATCTCACTCGTTGGGTTGTAGAGTGAGTTACTAACTGCAGTCCTATGCTAACGCAATTGTAGATACGATATTGGATAACTGCAGAGAGAGTTGTGAGGTGGTGGCATAGTTGCGTAACTGTGCCGCCATCGTTATATATGCGAGAGCATTATTTACTTTGTTCCCGATTTGCTCATGGTGCGTATTATTCCTTATTATATCCTTATTGGTTAGTGTGGGACCTCCTCTGTATAGTGTGTATTTATATTATATTGTGTGGAGGATATAATGAGTAGGATCAAAAAACTTTGGGAAATGTTTGGTGGAAAGAAATAAGTTGCGTATCTTTGCAACCAGTTCAGCCTACAATACTTGCTTGGCAAGGTTTGCTAGGAATGTAGGCGCTGTAATGGGCAGTTACCAGAGTGGCCAAATGGGGCTGACTGTAACTCAGCTGGCTTAGCCTTCGGTGGTTCGAATCCATCACTGCCCACTATAGGTCTTAAAGATGTTCTGCGTGTAAGCGGGCGTTTTGGGAAGTTTGCGGAAGTAGCTCAGTTGATAGAGCATCAGCCTTCCAAGCTGAGGGTCGCGGGTTTGAGCCCCGTCTTCCGCTCACATTGTTTGTGATTGCCAATGTAGCTCAGTGGTAGAGCACTTCCTTGGTAAGGAAGAGGTCCCGGGTTCAAATCCCGGCATCGGCTCAAGAGAATATGAGGGACAAGGTGCGTGGAGTGGGTGCGTAGAGAGTCGTATAGATGATACTTAACTCTGCGCTAAGAGAATGGTAGAATGCCTTAGAGTGTTGCTGTTGCTTCTTGCGTCTTGACTGAGATGTAATATAAACTCAAATATATTTTATTGTTATTGAACTATGGCAAAAGAACATTTTAACAGGTCGAAGCCACACGTGAATATCGGTACGATAGGTCACGTGGATCACGGTAAGACTACTCTTACTGCTGCTATTACTACTGTGCTTGCAAAGGATGGTTTCACTGAGCTTCGCTCTTACGATTCTATCGATAACGCACCAGAGGAGAAGGAGCGTGGTATTACTATCAACACCTCTCACGTAGAGTATGAGACTGCTAACCGCCACTATGCACATGTTGACTGCCCTGGTCACGCCGACTATGTAAAGAACATGGTAACTGGTGCTGCTCAGATGGATGGTGCAATCATCGTGGTTGCTGCTACAGATGGTCCTATGCCACAGACTCGTGAGCACATCCTTCTAGCTCGTCAGGTGAACGTGCCTCGTCTAGTTGTGTTCATGAACAAGTGTGATATGGTTGACGATGAGGAGATGCTTGATCTCGTGGAGATGGAGATGCGTGAGCTTCTTAGTTTCTATGAGTTCGATGGCGATAACACTCCTATAGTTCGCGGTTCTGCTCTTGGTGCTATCAATGGCGAAGCTAAGTGGGAGCAGTCAGTCCGTGATCTTATGGAGCAGGTTGATGCTTGGATTCCACTTCCTCCACGTGATATCGATAAGCCATTCCTAATGCCAGTAGAGGATGTATTCTCAATCACTGGTCGTGGTACTGTAGCAACTGGTCGTATCGAAACTGGTGTTGTTAATACTGGTGACGAGGTTGATATCATTGGTCTTGGTGCAGACAAGATGAAGTCTGTAATCACTGGTGTAGAGATGTTCCGTAAGATTCTTGATACTGGTGAGGCTGGAGATAACGTAGGTCTTCTCCTTCGTGGTATCGATAAGGATGAGATTAAGCGTGGTATGGTACTCTGTAAGCCAGGTAGTGTGAAGCCACACTCTCGTTTCAAGGCTGAGGTGTATGTACTTAAGAAGGAAGAGGGTGGTCGTCACACTCCATTTAAGAACAAGTATCGTCCACAGTTCTTCATCCGTACGCTTGACGTAACTGGTGAGATCACTCTTCCAGAGGGTCAGGAGATCGTAATGCCTGGTGATAATGTAACTATCGAGGTAGAACTTATCTATCCAGTAGCTTGTAACATCGGTCTTCGCTTCGCAATCCGCGAGGGTGGTCGTACAGTAGGTGCTGGTCAGATCACTGAGCTTCTTGACTAATATTAGGTCGGAAGACAGAGAAAATAATAATTGAAGTGTATGGAGTGGGGGAGAGCCACTCTCCCCCGCTTTATCACTTCTTATACACGGGCATAGCTCAGCTGGTAGAGCACTGGTCTCCAAAACCAGGTGTCGTGAGTTCGAATCTTACTGCCCGTGCTTTTTTATAGGTATATAAGATACAACGGTTATATGGCTAACCCAGAGAAGAAATCCAATTTCTTTGTAAGAGCTGTCTCTTACGTTCGCGATTCTTTTGAAGAGTTGCGTTATAAGGTGACTTGGCCTACCAAGAAGGAGCTTTCGAGCAGTGCAATACTGGTTCTATTTGCTTCCATAGTTATGTCAGTATTCATTTTCTTGGTGGACAAGGCGTTCGAATTTATTATGACTAGTATTTACGGATTTCTTGCCTAATTGTTAGGAGAGAAATTTATAGCTACTATTGAAGTTTATTTTGATGGAAGACCAGCAGATGCATTACTACGTCCTTCGTACCATTACTGGTAAGGAAAAGGACGTAGCTGATTATATCGAGAGCATGAGGGATGCTGTGCCTGTGCTTAGAGAGCATGTAGGTGAAGTATTAGTGCCAATGGAAACCTACTACCAGCTGAATAAGACAGCTAAGGGTGGTAGAGTTGAGCGTACTCGTCCTTATTACTCTGGATATGTGTTCGTGCAGGCTCGTTTGGTGGGTGAAACGAAGTTTACTCTTCGTCGTATTCCTAATGTATTAGGTTTTTTGGGCTTAGACGATGATAATCCTGAGGTTTTGAGCCAAAGGGATGTTGACGAGATCAAGAAGCTTATTGATACTCTTCCAGAATCTTTGGATAGTAGCGAACTGAACTTCATTGAAGGCGAGCGTGTGAAGGTGGTCTTCGGGCCTTTCTCAGGCTTTTTCGGTGAAGTTACTGAGGTGCTTTCGGATCGTAAGCGCTTAAAGATACTTGTCAAAGTGTTTGGCAGAGAGACCTCTATGGAGGTGGATTTCGTGCAAGTGGAAAAGGAGAGTATGCCATAACTAGGGGATCAGTCTACTCTGAGGACGGTGTTACCAAAGTAGTTGTAAATGCTACAAGTCGTCTGGTAGTAGTGTCGCTGAGGCGAAGGCGATGAACCTATGTACTTGAATGTACTTTTCTACGAGTGAGTTTTTAATAAGAAAAAGTGTTTAATCATGGCAAAAGAAGTTGCTGGTCAGCTTAAACTGCAAATCAAAGGTGGAGCTGCTAATCCTTCTCCTCCTGTAGGTCCTGCACTTGGTTCTAAGGGAATCAATATCATGGACTTCTGTAAGCAGTTCAACGCCAGAACCCAGGATCAGGCTGGTAAGGTTCTACCTGTAGTCATTACTTACTACAGCGATAAGTCATTTGACTTCGTTGTAAAGACTCCTCCTGTAGCAGTACAGCTACTTGAGAAGTCTAAGAAGAAGAGCGGTAGTGCTGAGCCTAACCGAAAAAAGGTTGCTACCATCACTTGGGACGATGTAAAAGCTATTGCTCAGGATAAGATGCCTGACCTTAACTGCTTTACTATTGCAAGTGCAATGAAATTGGTAGCTGGTACAGCTAGAAGTATGGGTATCGCTGTGAAGGGCGCTTTTCCAGAGGATGTTCAATAATCAAGACCAATTGATGAATTATGAGTAAACTGACTAAAAATCAGAAGTTGGCCCTGAGTAAGATTGAGCCTGGAAAGGTATACACACTATCGGAAGCATCATCTCTTGTTAAGGAGATTACTACTACAAAGTTCGATGCTTCTGTGGATGTGGATGTCCGTCTTGGCATTGACCCACGTAAGGCTAACCAAATGGTACGTGGCGTAGTATCACTACCCCACGGAACTGGTAAGGAGACAAGGGTGCTGGTACTGTGTACTGCTGACAAGGAGACTGAAGCTAAAGAGGCTGGTGCTGACTACGTAGGTCTGGACGAGTATATCGAAAAGATTAAGGGTGGTTGGACTGATATCGATGTGATCATTACTATGCCATCTGTGATGGGTAAGATTGGTGCACTCGGTCGTGTCCTAGGTCCTCGTGGACTTATGCCTAACCCTAAGAGTGGTACTGTAACTAACGAAGTAGGTACTGCTGTGCGTGAAGTAAAGCAAGGTAAGATCGACTTTAAGGTAGATAAAGCTGGTATTGTTCATACCTCTATCGGTAAGGTGTCTTTCACCGCTGATAAGATTAGCGATAACGCTAGAGAGTTTATCAATACGCTTGTTAAGCTAAAGCCAAGTGCTGCTAAAGGTACTTATATCAAGAGTATCTTCCTGTCAAGTACTATGAGCCCAGGTATCAAGGTGGATCCTCGCTCCGTTGATGTGAAAGAGTAACTAACACCAGAGAAAAGGAGACACGCATAGTATATGAATAAGGAAAAGAAATCATCAGTAGTTAGCGACCTAGTCGGTCTGGTAGAGCAATATCCAAATTTCTACCTAGTCGACATAGAGGCGCTCCCAGCTGATAAGACAAGTGGTCTTCGTCGTCTTTGCTTCGATAAGGGAGTGAAGCTGATGATGGTTAAGAATTCACTTGTACGTGTTGCGCTTACTCAGATTGATGAGGAGAAGTTCTCTCCTATCTTTGAGTACCTAAAAGGAAATACTGCAATCATGTTTGCTGAGACTGCAAATGTACCAGCTCGCTTGATTAAAGATTTCGTTAAGGAGAATAAGCCTGCAGATGCTGACAAGAAGGCAAAGCCTGAGTTTAAGGCTGCATACGTACAGGAGAGTCTGTATCTCGGTGCTGACAAGCTAGAGGCACTTGTAAACGTGAAGAGCAAGGAGGAGCTTATCGGCGATATCCTATCCCTTCTCGATGGTCCAATCCAAGGTGTGGTTTCTGCACTGGATTCAGCTGGTGGTACTATCCATGGTCTACTCAAGACGCTCGAAGAGCGCGTTTGATTGACCATCGACAATATAACTGACGTGGAGGTCACTCCATGAAATAAGATTTAATTTTAAAGTATAAATACCATATTTACATATATAAGATTATGGCAGATATCAAAGCTATTGCTGAACAACTAGTAAACCTAACTGTAATCGAGGTTTCTGAGCTAAAGAATATCCTTAAGGACGAGTATGGCATCGAGCCTGCTGCTGCAGCTGTTGCTGTTGCTGCTGGTCCTGCTGCTGCTGGTGATGCTGCAGAAGAGAAGACTGCATTTGATGTAGTTCTTAAGTCTGCTGGTGCTGCTAAGCTACAGGTCGTTAAGGCTGTTAAGGAGCATATGGGCCTTGGTCTAAAGGAGGCTAAGGATCTAGTTGATGGCGCTCCTTCTAAGCTTAAGGAGGGTGTAGACAAGGCTGAGGCTGATGCACTTAAGGCTGCTCTTGAGGAGGCTGGTGCAGAGGTAGAGATTCAGTAATCTCACTTTGTTCTCCCTGTAGAATATACAGGTGATGGTTAAGAACCCACGAAAAATAGGTAGTGGGTTCTTAACCTTTTCGTGTCTTTGTTCGTTTTTGGCTTTTTAAGGTTTTTTATGTCCCCAAGAAATAGTACACAGAGAATAAGTTTCGCTTCGATTAAGAACCCTCTGGAATTCCCAGACTTCCTGGATATACAGTTGCAGTCATTCCGTGACTTCATGCAGCTTGATACTCCATCTGATCAGCGAAAAAATGAGGGTCTCTATAAAGTTTTTATGGAGAACTTCCCTATCCATGACACGCGCAACAACTTTGTGCTGGAGTTCTTGGATTATTTCATTGACCCACCAAGGTACACCATAGAGGAGTGCTTTACTAGAGGTCTCACCTATAATGTACCTTTGAAAGCTAAGATGAAGCTGTACTGTACAGATCCTGATCATGAGGACTTTGATACCTCAGTAATGGATGTGTATTTGGGACAGATTCCATACATGACTCCACAAGGTACCTTTATTATTAATGGCGCGGAACGTGTAGTGGTATCGCAGATGCACCGTTCACCTGGTGTATTCTTTAGTGAGAGCGTACACAACAATGGTACCAAGCTTTTTTCTGCAAGAGTTATCCCTTTTAAGGGCTCTTGGATAGAGTTTGCCACTGATATCAGTAATGTAATGTATGCTTATATCGATCGTAAAAAGAAGCTTCCTGTTACTACGCTTCTTCGTGCGATAGGTTATGAGGCTGATAAGGATATCCTTAATCTCTTTGGAATTGCCGAGGAGGTTAAAGTGACAAAGAGCAACCTCAATAAGCATGTGGGGAGAAAGATTGCTGCACGTGTTCTTAATAGTTGGGTAGAGGATCTTGTTGACGAGGAGACTGGTGAGGTGGTTTCTCTAGACCGTTACGAAATTATTCTTGATCGTGATGAGGAACTCACGGAGGATAATATCGAGCGCATTCTTGAGTCCGGTACAAAGACAATTCTTCTTCTGGCTGATTCTGAAACTGGTTTAGACTATAGTGTAATTACTAATACACTACAAAAGGATCCTTCTAACTCTCAAAAGGAAGCTGTGTATTATATCTATAAGCAGCTTCGTAGTCAGGATCCTGTGGATGAGCAGTCTGCGATGGAGGTGATTAATAACCTCTTCTTTTCAGACAAGCGTTATGATTTGGGTGACGTAGGTAGATATCGTATTAACAAGAAATTGAACCTTGAAATTGATGATACGATTAAGGTTCTTACTAATGAAGATATTTCTGCCATTATCCAGTATCTAGTTGCACTGAAGAATGGTAAAGCGGCTATCGATGATATCGATCACTTGAGTAATCGTCGCGTACGCACTGTAGGCGAGCAGCTTTCACAGCAATTTAGTATAGGTCTATCTCGTATGGCACGCACCGTAAGGGAGCGTATGAATGTACGAGATAATGAGGTGTTTACTCCTGTATACCTTATTAATGCTAAAACTATATCGAGCGTGGTCAATTCATTCTTTGGAACCAATCCACTCTCGCAATTTATGGATCAAACCAACCCTCTTGCTGAGATTACGCACAAGCGTAGGCTTTCAGCACTTGGTCCTGGTGGCATCAGTCGTGATCGTGCTGGTTTTGAGGTGCGAGACGTTCACTATACCCACTATGGTCGTCTCTGTCCTATCGAGACACCTGAGGGTCCTAATATCGGTTTGATTAACTCTCTTTGCGTGTATGCAAAGATTAATGAACTAGGCTTTATCTCTACTCCATACCGTAAGGTAGTGGATGGTAAGGTGGATTTCTCTCCTGAGGGTGTAGAGTATTATACTGCCGAGGCAGAGGAGGATAAAACTGTGGGTCAGGGTAATGCACCTCTAGATGAACAGGGAGCTTTCATAAGAGATACCGTTAAGAGCCGCTATGGTTCGGACTTCCCTGTAGTACCACCATCAGAGGTGGATCTTATGGACGTGTCTCCTATGCAGATTGCTTCTATAGCAGCTTCGCTCATTCCATTCTTGGAGCACGATGATGCTAACCGTGCACTCATGGGATCTAACATGATGCGTCAGGCTGTGCCACTTATCCAAACCGATGCTCCAATCGTGGGTACTGGTCTGGAGGGTGTCGTGATCCACGACTCTCGTAGTCAGATTTCCTCAGATCATTCAGGAGTGATTGAGTATGTAGATGCAAACGAGATTAGAGTGCGCATTGATCGTACCGAGGATGAGGAATTTGTTAGCTTTGACGATAACTTAGTCGTTTACAAGCTTCCAAAGTTCCGAAAGACGAATCAGAGTACTACTATTGACCTCCGTCCAATCGTGATGAAGGGTGATAGAATTGAGGCAGGTCAGATACTTACGGAGGGTTATTCAACTCAGAACGGAGAGCTAGCACTGGGTCGTAATGTAATGGTCGCCTATATGCCTTGGAAGGGATATAACTATGAGGATGCTATCGTGCTCAGTGAGCGTATGGTTCGTGAGGACTTTTTTACCTCTGTACATGTAGACGAATACAACCTAGAGGTTCGTGAAACCAAGCGTGGTGTAGAAGAGCTTACTAGTGATATTCCTAATGTAAGTGAAGACGCTACCAAGGATCTTGATGAGAGGGGTATTATCAGGGTCGGTGCTAGAGTACATCCTGGTGATATCCTAGTGGGTAAGATTACCCCTAAGGGGGAAAGTGATCCTACACCCGAGGAGAAGTTGCTCCACGCTATCTTCGGCGAGAAGGCAGGTGATGTAAAGGATGCGTCTCTTAAGGCTAATCCATCTCTGAGTGGTGTGGTTTACAAGACCTTCCTCTTCTCTAAGATTTTGAAGGGTCAGAATAGCCGTACTTCTACCCGTGAGCTTAAGAAGAAGCTTGAGGAGGATGAGGCAAGTGAGAAGGATCAGCTCAGAAAGACTATGATTTCTAAACTCTCTAAGCTTACAGCTCGTAAACTATGTAGAGGCGTAGAAGATTATATGGGCACCGTCGTTGTTGCTGAAGGGGTTAAGTTTAATAACACAATCCTTGAGCAGCTCAATTACGAGGAGATTGGTTTCGCCAATTGGACAGAGGATGATGAGAGTAACATGCTAATCAGTCAACTCCTAGGAAATTATATCAAGAAGCTCAAGCAGATAGAGAGTGACTATCGTCGTAAACAGTTTGACTCTACTCTTGGTGATGAACTACCTAACGGTATCATCCAGAATGCGAAGGTGCTTATCGCTAAGAAACGTAAGATTCAGGTCGGTGATAAGATGGCAGGTCGTCACGGTAATAAGGGTATCGTTTCTAAGGTGGTTCGTACCGAAGATATGCCATTCCTCGCTGACGGTACGCCGGTAGACCTCTGTCTTAATCCGCTTGGTGTGCCATCTCGTATGAACCTTGGTCAGATATTTGAGGCTGTATTGGGTTATGCTGGTAAGAAGTTAGGAGTTAAGTTTGCTACCCCTATCTTCGATGGGGCTTCGCTTGAAGACCTTAACAAGTGGACAGATAAGGCTGGTATTTCACGCAATGGACGTACCTACCTATACGATGGTGAGACTGGTGAGCGTTTTGATCAGCCTGCTACTGTTGGTGTTACTTACTTCCTCAAGCTAGGTCACATGGTTGACGATAAGATGCACGCCCGTTCTATTGGTCCTTACTCTCTGATTACTCAGCAACCACTTGGTGGTAAGGCTCAGTTCGGAGGTCAGCGTTTCGGAGAGATGGAGGTGTGGGCTCTAGAGGCTTATGGCGCAGCTCATGTGCTACAGGAGATGCTCACCATTAAGAGTGATGACGTTGTAGGTCGTTCAAAGGCCTACGAGTCTATCGTGAAGGGTAGCCCAATGCCAACTCCAGGTATTCCTGAGTCGCTCAACGTACTGCTCAACGAGCTTAAGGGTCTTGGCCTAAGCTTCGAACTACAGTGATATTCAGCACACCCCTTATTGATATAAAGAAAGAGATATGGCTTTCATTAGAGATACAAAGATAAAGTCCAACTTCAATCAGATTCGTATCGGTATCGCTTCCCCAGAAGAGATATTCGAAAACTCATACGGTGAAGTTACCAAACCTGAGACCATTAATTATCGTACATATAAGCCTGAACGCGATGGTCTATTCTGCGAGCGCATCTTCGGCCCAGTAAAGGACTACGAATGCCATTGTGGAAAATACAAGAGGGTACGCTACAAGGGTGTTGTATGTGACCGTTGTCAGGTAGAGGTTACAGAGAAGAAGGTGCGTCGTGAGCGTATGGGGCACATCAAGTTAGAGGTACCAATCGTACACATTTGGTTCTTCCGCTCTGTGCCTAATAAGATTGCTTACCTATTGGGTATCCCTGCCAAGAAGCTTGAGAAGATAATCTATTACGAAAGCTACGTGGTGGTTCAACCTGGACCATTTGAAGATCTTGCTGTAGGTGATTTGCTGACAGAGGAGGAGTACTTGGATCGTCTCCAAGCTCTTCCAGAAGGGAATGCAGAGCTCGAGGATGATGACCATGACAAGTTCCTCTCGGATATTGGCGCTGTAGCTATCCAGCAACTATTGGCAAGGGTTGACCTTGACACCCTCTCCTATGAGCTCCGTGCTAGGGCTTCTAAGGAGACATCTCAACAGCGTAAGAAGGAGGCACTTAAGCGACTTCAGGTCGTAGAGAGTTTCCGTGCAAGTCACGGCTATACTCGTCCAGAGTGGATGGTACTCGATGTAGTTCCTGTGATTCCACCAGATCTGCGCCCTCTCGTACCTCTGGATGGTGGACGTTTTGCTACTTCAGACCTCAATGAGCTTTACCGTCGTGTGATTATTCGTAACAATCGTCTTCGTCGATTGATTGAGACAAGAGCACCACAGGTGATTCTTCGCAATGAGAAGCGTATGCTTCAGGAGGCTGTAGATAGTCTCTTTGATAACAGCGGCAAGTCGGGTGCTGTGAAGAGCGACTCTAATCGTCCTCTTAAGTCTCTTACCGACTCTCTCAAGGGTAAGCAGGGACGTTTCCGTCAGAACCTTCTAGGTAAGCGTGTAGACTATTCTGCTCGTTCGGTTATCGTCGTAGGTCCAAACTTGAAGATGCATGAGTGTGGTCTGCCACAGGATATGGCAGCTGAGCTTTACAAGCCATTTATTATCCGTAAGTTGATAGAGCGTGGTATTGTGAAGACCGTAAAGAGTGCTCGCCGTATTGTAGACCGTCGCGAACCAGTTATCTGGGATATTCTTGAGAATGTGGTAAAGGGTCATCCAGTGCTTCTAAACCGTGCACCGACCCTACATCGTCTTGGTATCCAAGCATTCCAGCCTAAGCTAATCGAGGGTAAGGCAATCCGTCTGCACCCACTAGCTTGTACTGCGTTCAACGCCGACTTCGATGGAGACCAGATGGCAGTGCATTTACCTCTCTCCAACGATGCTATCCTTGAGGCTCAGTTCCTCATGCTAGCTTCACACAACATCCTTAACCCTGCTAATGGTACCCCTATTACTGTGCCATCACAGGATATGGTGCTTGGTCTATACTATATCACTAAGCTCCGTGATGAAGTTGAGGGAGAAGGCTATAAGTTCTACTCTCCAGAGGAGGCACGCATCGCTTACAACAATGGTAAGATCGATATTCATGCCAAGATTCAGGTAATGGTAGATGACCTAGATGAGGATCGTAACCCAATTAGACATCTTGTCGAGACCTCATACGGTAGGCTTCTTTTTAATAGCAAGGCTCCTGCCGAACTTGGTTACCTCAATCAGGTAATCGGAAAGAAGAGTCTGCGCACCATCATTGGAGATGTGATTAAGTATTGTGGTATTTCTCGTACATCACAGTTCCTCGATGATATTAAGGATCTTGGTTACTATATGGCCTTCAAGGGTGGTCTTTCCTTCAACCTTTCAGATGTGATTATCCCAGAAGAGAAGGGAGAGCTGATCCAAGAGGGATACGAGGAGGTTAGTGAGATTGTTGATGATTTCAATATGGGTAATATCACCAATAATGAGCGCTACAATCAGATCATTGATGTTTGGACAAATGTCAATAACAACCTCTCTGCAATCCTTATGAAGGAGCTAAAGGAGGACGATCAGGGTTTCAATCCAATCTTTATGATGATGGATTCTGGAGCTCGTGGTTCTGCCAACCAGATTCAGCAGCTTAGCGGTATCCGTGGTCTTATGGCTAAGCCACAGAGAAGTGGTGAAGGTGCTCAGACAATGGAGAACCCTATCCTTTCCAACTTCAAGGAAGGTCTTTCTGTGCTTGAGTACTTTATCTCTACCCACGGTGCACGTAAGGGGCTTTCAGATACGGCTCTCAAGACCGCCGATGCAGGATATCTCACCCGCCGTCTCGTGGATGTGTCGCAGGATGTGATTATTACCGAAGAGGATTGCGGTACACTCCGTGGTATTGTCCGTAAGGAGATCAAGGAGGGTAGCAACGTCGTAGCTTCACTCTATGAGCGTATCCTAGGTCGTGTGTCTGTTCATGACGTAATCCATCCAATTTCTGGAGAGCTCCTTGTAGCTGCTGGAGATGAGATAGACGAGATCAAGGCAGAGAAAATCCAAAGCTCACCTATTACAGAGGTCGAGATTCGTTCAGTACTCACTTGCGAAAGCAAACATGGAGTTTGTGCTAAGTGCTATGGTCGCAACCTCGCCCACAATCACCTTGTACAGAAGGGTGAGGTCGTAGGTGTCGTAGCCGCCCAGTCTATCGGTGAGCCTGGTACACAGCTTACACTCCGTACTTTCCACGCCGGTGGTGTGGCAAGTACCGATACCATCGAGCGTTTGATCAAAGCTAAGTATGATGGTATTCTTGAGATAGATGAGCTTCGAACCGTAGATGCTAAGGACGAAGAGGGTAAGTCATTCAAGGTGGTCGTTGGTCGTCAGGCTGAGATGCGTGTTATCGACCCACATACCCACATGACCCTCATCACCGAAAATATCCCTTATGGTGCAAAGCTTTTTATCGAGTCTGGTGTAGAAGTCAAAGCAGATGATATTATCTTTGAGACCGACCCATTCAATGCGGTTATCATTGCCGAGGCAGCTGGTAAGTTGCAGTACGAAGATGTTGTAGAGGGTTCTACTTTCCGCGTACAGACCGACTCCAATGTAGCTGCAGGTCACTCCGATCGTATCATCATTGAAAGTAAGGATCGTAACCTATCCCCAGCACTATCTATTACAGATAAGGAGGGAGATGTTATCAAGACCTATAACCTTCCAGTGGGTGCGCACTTAACAAAGAAACAGGGCGCAAGTGTCAAGGCAGGTGATATCCTTGTCAAGATCCCTCGTACCGTAGTCAAGTCTGGTGATATTACCGGTGGTCTACCTCGTGTCACTGAGCTATTCGAGGCACGTAACCCTACCAATCCAGCCGTTGTTGCTGAGATTGATGGCGAGGTAACTCTAGGACGTGTGCGCCGAGGTAACCGTGAAGTGATTGTCACTAGTAGTACAGGGGAAGAGCGTAAGTATCAGATTAGTCAGACACGTCAGCTCCTTGTACAGGAAAACGACTTCGTTCGTGCAGGTGAGCCATTGTCAGATGGTTCCGTATCACCTACTGATATCCTAGAGATTCTCGGACCTAATGCGGTACAGAACTATATCGTCAATGGCGTACAAGATGTCTACCGCAAACAGGGTGTGTCTATCAACGATAAGCACTTCGAGGTCATTGTCCGTCAGATGATGCGTAAGGTAGAGGTAATTGACGCTGGTGATACTAACTTCCTTGAGCAGCAACTCGTAGATAAGCTAGAGGTGCAAGAAGAGAATAGCCGTCTTTGGGGCAAGAAAGTAGTCACTGACGCAGGTGAATCTACTCGCTTCTTTGAGGGTCAGATTATCACAACTCGCCATCTACGTGAGGAGAATAGCCTACTCAAGCGTGCCGATAAGAAGACGATCGAGGTTCGTGATGCACTTCCAGCTACTACTAAGCAGGTGCTTCAGGGTATTACTCGTGCAGCACTACAGACCAATAGCTTCATGTCGGCAGCATCCTTCCAAGAGACTCCAAAAGTGTTGAATAATGCTGCTATCGAAGGAAAGGTTGATAAGCTAGAAGCTCTAAAGGAGAATGTCATCTGCGGTCACCTCATTCCTGCTGGTACAGGTCTTCGTGAATACGATAAGATTGTAGTGGCATCTAAGAGTGAGATGGAGAGTAAGCGCCTTTTGGAAGCCTCTCGAAACGCTTCTCGCATGGAGGACATTGTAGTGCCAGACTAAACACTACCTCAATTTGAAATGATAAAAGCCCTGAGAGCGTCACAGCTCTGTAACTCTCCCAAAACGGGCGTGTAAGGAGAGAATAAAATAGCCTGTAGGTACGATTTGGCACCTACAGGCTATTTTGTGTCTCGGTGTCTTTTTGAGTTAGACTTCTATGTGACCTGGGAGGAGGTTGATTATTTGTAACTCTCCCAAAACGGGCGTATTGTGGCGGTTTATTAGTAACTCTCCCAAAACGGGCGCGTAAGGAGAGAATAAAATAGCCTGTAGGTACGATTTGGTACCTACAGTCTATTTTATTCTCTCCTTACGCGCCCGTTTTGGGAGAGTTACTGTCGGTTTATTATTGTAGTCATCTTTGCGGTTGGAAGTTGTTCAGGTATTAGATGACTACAATAATAAACCGACACAATACGCCCGTTTTGGGAGAGTTACCTTCTTGGAAAACTCATATTAATGCTAAATCGTATATAGAATTACCCTTTCGGGTATTGCAGGAATGCATATAAGATGAGAACTTTGCTGGCGTAAATGTCTAACCAAAATATCATTCAGATGAAACGATACGAACGAAATCGAATCTACATTTCCGATGAAGATCAAATAAAAATCAAAGAATTTCGAGTCTTACTTGCTGGTGCAGGAATAGGGAGCAATATTGCGGAAACTTTGTTGCGAATAGGATTTGAAACTATAACGTTGGTCGATGGAGATGTGGTGGAGGAGAGCAACCTCAACAGGCAGAACTATACAGAGGAAGATTTGGGTATCCCTAAGGTAGAAGCATTGAAAAAACGACTGCTCAGTATCAATCCTAAAGCACAAATATCGACCATAAACACATTTATTGATCACGATAATATAGAGGATATTGTCGCAGGGCATGATATAGCAATCAATACTCTTGATTTCAATAGCGACATTCCTTTCGTTTTTGACCGTGTATGTGCAAAGTCAGGAATTTATGTACTACATCCCTACAATGTTGGGTTTGCAGGTATTGTTATGGTTGTTTCTCCCGATGGGGCGAACTTAGAGAGCTTGCTCTCTGAGGGAGAGAGTTATTTGGGTTTTGAAAAACGAGCCGTACAGCACGTTACTGACTATTTCAATTATTGGGTTCGACCTAAAATATGGATAGAAGAGGTGATACGAAAGTATGAAGACGAGGGAATGACTTTGCCACCACCACAACTATCTATTGCGTCCTCTTTGGTCGGAGGAATCTGTACCTCTATCCTTATGCGTATTGTTCGAGGAGAATTTGTGAAGGTATTTCCTAAATTCTACTACTATTCGGAGTGCGATGATCTAAATTAGTCTGCGGTGTGTAGCCACAGCAATTGCTTCGGATATATTCCCGACTCCGAGTTTTTGGAATATGTTTTTTCGATAGCCTTTCACAGAGTCTTCCGACCGATTAATCTCGTTGGCAATCTCTCCAACTGATAAGCCTTGGTTCGCCAGCCGAATCACGGCTTTTTCATATTCACTCAGAACAATACTTTCAACCTGTTTCCAACGACCACTCTTCAAGGAAAACTGCCACATCGTATTAGAATTAACCGCAGTCATATAGGCGACACCTCTTTCTTGGGATGGAGCCAGTGACACCAAACAGAGTGCTAACCAGATATTTCCCATCGAATCCAGTTTAAGGGGAGTTATCTGATGATTGATCAATACGCTTTCCTTGGACTCTTGTTTATTGACTCTAAAATTGTAGGATATGGTGTATTGAGTGCGCTCTGATACGGCAATTCCTTTGAAAAAGTCAAAGCCTGCTCTATTGACTTGTGTAAGGAATTCAAGGTCTTCTTCCGGTACATGATTATAGTAAAAGTCGTATCCTTCTTGTTGTACCGTTGCCACGCTCTCTCCGCAGAGAAATAGAGGGTTGTCCGATACATATAGAAAGTTCATCCTATTATAGTCGATGATATAAAGAGACTTGTATGTAATTTGGGCAAATGCCTTTGCAGAGTCAATATAAGGCTGTAAGCCACAGTATTGCTCGTTGCCTATTTGAGGGCGAACGTCCTGTGGTAATTGCAGGCGATTGTTTTCGTTAAGAATCACACTCATTCTATATCCATTTGACATCCATATAATAATGATGCAAATATACTCATTCAAAGGCAAAGAGATTACCCGAAAGGGTGAAAGTTCAGAATACGTCCCCAAATTACCCTTTTGGGTATTGCAGGGAGGATAATAAGTAGGGAACTTTGCAAGTGTAAAGATAATGTAAGGTACTTTCTATAGTGTCCTAAGGATTACCATAGACCCAACTATTCAAATGGGGAGTGTAAGCCGAAAAACTCTGAAGAGTAGGCGTCCTTTAACAAATACGAGTTATGAATGATAAGTTAAACATCGACGAGTTTTCTACAGAAATGTTGTCAGAAATTGTAGGTGGTGCAGAGTACGGCTCTCTATTGGATGGATGTTTTGAACTAGCTGTTTGTTGTTACGACACAACTTTGCAGCCTAGCATGAGTACGACCACCATTGGAAGTAAAAGACTGTAATTCATGTAGAGTTAGAGCTTTAAAATACAAGAGAGACCTTTATGGAGCTCCAAATTGTATAGCTTGTCATAGTAAATGATTTATGAATATGAGAACATATAGAATTTTGTTTGTCCTTTTGGCTTTATGTGTCAACATATCATCTATATGGGGACAAGAAGTTATTAAATCTTTGGTTGTAGACGAAAATAAATTACCATTGGAGTTTTGTAATGTCGTTGCTTATAGCAAAGATAGTACATTATTGAAGGGAGTTGTTACTGATAGTACTGGTCTTTTCAGTATAGAAAAATCCATGCAAATGAATTACTTGTGTTTCACTTGTATAGGCTATGAGTCACAAAAGATAAACATAAACGAACTCCCTATAGAAGTGGAGATGCGTCCTCTGTCCTATACTCTAGGAGAGGTGATAATAAAAGGAAATACGAGAAGATTAAAATTGAGTAATCATCAACTACAAGTGAATGTAGAAGGTACACCTTTGGCGCAGCAATCGAGCATTGATCGACTTTTGGCGCAACTTCCTGGAGTCGCAGTGGATGGGAATGGTGGTGCAACATTACTTGGAGGAGGAAATATCCTTATATTATTAGATAATAAAGAGGTGCTTTCTCATGATGAACTTAAGTCAATAGATCCTAAAGTAATCACAACGATAACTTTTGATCGGAATCCTGGACCAAGATATCGTGGCAGTGTTAACGCTGTCCTTCACATCAAGACTAAACGTCAAAAAGATAATTTCACAGGTCAAGCAAAGAGTAAGCTCCAATTAAACCATGCAGTTTCATACTTAGGAGATATCTTGTTAGGCTATGTCAATGATAAATGCAATATCAGTCTTCAACTCAATCAGGGGAATAGTCGTATGAATAAGACAGAACGCATAGATGCTCAAGTTATTCCTCAGTTATATCTCCAGACTCAACTTGTAGATACAGTCAGTGATTTGACAAGAAATATACTCATCAAGGCTAACTTTACACCTCATAAAACGTTGACGTGGGGGGTAGGATATAATTTGTCAAGTAGTAAAATAAATGATCATAGTGGAGATAACACTCGATATTATACAAACAAACAGGAATGGCAAAATTTGATCTCTAATACTTATCTCGACAACAAAATTACCTCTCATCATTTTAATGCATATACAGAGTGGAATGTTACCAGCAGATTAAAACTCGAAATCAATGCCGATGCTTTTATCAAAACTATGAATCGTCAGCAAACAACAAGAGAGAATGATATGGTCAAAATCGGAAATCATCAAATCTCCACTAACGCACATTATGCTCTTTTTCAGCTTTCACCATATCTGTCTTATAGCCTTACTGACAGTCGAACTTTTGAAGGAGGGGTGGATGTATACCACATTAATGGATCTAGAAAGCAAAACACAGATGCAAGCTACCAAAATATGGGGACTAACCACGAAAGAGTGTATGCGGGGTATCTCAACTATTCATTTCCTCTAAGAATGTGGAGTGCATCTTTGGGCGTTCGTTTTGAACATGCAAATAGCCTATTATTAGATCCAAATGCGCCACAGAATAATATTAACCGTAGCTACAATGATATTTTCTTTGTTGGGAAGATAGCTGGAAAAATGGGAATGTCGATGCATAATTTCAGCATTACTTCCGGGACACGCAGACCAAGTTTGGAAGACTTAAGCAATAATAGTTATTATTCTAACCAATTTGTGTCGTCAAATTCGAATCCGAACTTATTGCCTGAGAAGAATTACCGAATAGGGTATGAGTTTATTTACAGGATCCTTTATCTTGGTGTAAACTATCAATACTCGCGGGATCATATTGATAATTACATTCAGAAAAAGGATGATTCAACACCAGGTTATATCATATCCAAAACTAATTTTGATCATCATCATAGAATCCAACTAATGGGAAATATTGCTAAGAGTTGGGGCTGGTACTCCTTGAACTTATTGGGAATGGTCCAATTGGAGCAACTTGATGGTCGAAAATACGATTTGAATATTAAGCAAAAACCGTTATTCTATACTCGACTAACTCAAACGTTTACTGTACCTAGGTGGTGTGATATAGAGTTAAATTATTCATATCAAAGTCCGCTGACATCTGGAATTTTTGAAGCTGGACAGAAACATCAATTGGATCTTGAATTACGAAAACAATTTTTTGGAGGGAAAATGGATATTTCTATTCTTGGAACGGATCTCTTGAAAACAGCTTGGGATATAGGATCGACCAAAATAGAGGGGATTAGATTGTATGATAAGACTTACAGAGACACACGTAGTGTATCCATTCAGATCCGTTATCGATTTAATCAAAAGAATGTCCGCCAAAGGAAGAGTACTGCAATCGAATCGATAAGTCGACTCAATATGTAATATGAAAATATTATCTCAATAAGATGCTATGATTTGTGGACCATAGTGTTTAGCAATGATAACTAAACATATTGATCTACAGCTAATATCTAAGAGATACGGCGTGCTGTGCATTAACCAAGGAGCGAGACGCACTCCTTGGTTAATGCACAGCGGTTGAATCAATTGGCGTCAAAACAATCAGAGGAGAATCGAGGTTCAAGATGAACTTCCAGCACTACCAAACAGGTACTTTAGGGGATTACTCGTGCAGCACTGTAGATCAATGGCTTCTCGCCCGACAGCATCCTTGAGCTGACTAGAGCGCATAAACTCCTGTAGCTTTTGTCGCTTCGCTTCCATCACTTTTTTGAACTCCTGAATATCCATTGTTTGCTTATATCGAATAGTTTACGTACCTTTGTCGCATAAACAGAAGGGTTTTTGAGATACGGCAGCTGATGTTAGGCTGCTTCTCTGTCTCAAAGACTCTTCTTTTTTATTTTTCTGATACAGTAAGGTGTCTCAAATCCTTGTGTTCGGATTTCCATGTCCAGTTGGTATATGTCGCCCTCTACTTCAAATTCATAGTAGGCAAATCCAACTGCTCCCCTAGCTTGTTTCTTTTTCAGATTATGCGATGTTTTTACTAGAGCAGCATTACGCTTATACTTACATTCTTTGAGTATTTCCTCTATCTTCATCGCTAATAGTTTTTGCTGAGCATCTGCAATGTGACCGAGCAGATCATCGATGGACTTTCTAAAAACCCGCACCTTCCCGGTAAGGAATTTATCGCCCTTTATAAGCGACCCATTCTCAGGGATAGACCTTCCAGACCATTCTTTGACTATTTTGTCAGCTAACTTTCGTTGTTCTTTCCAGTCATCGTGCAACTTATCCCAGGCAGCTTTGTGCATTGGACAAAGTAAGTCCTCATAGTCAATAAGCTCTGCGTTTTTGGTTAGTCCTTGACGGCGACACTCAGGGCAAGAGGCGTGACCTTGGTTTTTGGTGTAGGGGTGCTCGCTGAGCTTCACGAACTCTGCAGTCTTGCCGGGATTGTTTTGGAACACAGGAGGCACCTCCTCAGTGGTGATAGGCACATCGGTAGTGGGCTTATCGGTTGGTCTCCAGCTGCACTTGCAGTTCCACTCTACTGGTGGCAGGTGGGTATCCCACCACGGATGATCGATAGGCAGGATAGTACCGACAAACCCAAGGTGCTCCTTGCGCTTATCCCTTGCGATGCTTTCGAGGTACTCGATATTAGGGTACATATCCTTAGAGCGGAGTGCGTCACGATAATTAGCTGCAGAGCGTGCAGAGCGCACCGCAGTATTGTACTCCGTGCGTAGCCATTGCTCGTTCCACTGCACATTCACCCCTTTTACAGCCTTGCGGAATTGAGCAAAAGAGCGCAGGAACTTCTGTCGCTTTTCGCGTTTTGCTCCCAACACTATTGTGAACTCCTGAATACCATTGTTCGCTTATATCGAATAGTTTACGTACCTTCTTCGTGCGGGAGGTAGACCTGCGCAAATAGGAGCGTCCGTTTCGATGATGAGCCATCAATTAAGATGGCTCATTTGATTTTAGGAAGCACATCACCAACTATTGCATATTCTTCGAAGTAAGTAATAGTATGACCTTGCACCATTATTCCTATTTTCCTTTACTTTGATCTATGGGCGTGTCTTTGGGGAATTGCATACCTGTTGTCAGTGCCTCGCCTGAGGAAAGAAAGTCCCTCTGGGGAGGGACTCCAGTTCCTCCCCATATAAACTCCAGTTCCTCGCGGGAGAGACTCTTTGTAGACTAGGTAGGAGCAACTTGTTCTCTCCTAGTAGCTGCTAATTCTGTTCCCTATTTCGGTGATATCCTTATGTCTGTAGCGGATCTATTTCAACTCCCTTTTTGTATTGAGATATAGTGACTTCGAAGATTGATATATTTGGATAATTGAGGAATGTTTAGTACCTTTGTGCCTAATCAAAGTGTTGAGTGGCTTCACTGTGGTACTTCTCGAGGGTGCTAATGGTGGTAGCTAGTCAATGTTTTGTGGCTAGAGCAGCGGCTCTAGTTCTAGGGAGTTGCCCATTTGCCTATAAGTGGAAAAACGTACAGCAAGGGGTGCTTCGTGAGAAGTAATGAGTGTAAATATTGTCTGAGGTGCGGGCTAGAGAAGATGTATAGGCTCGACTTTCAGATTAATTTAACCAACTTTTTTATGACAGATCCAATTTCGGACTATTTGACTCGCCTGCGCAATGCTATCATGGCAAAGCACAGAGTGGTAGAGATACCTGCGAGCAACATCAAGAAGGAGATGACTAAGATCCTTTTTGAGAAGGGGTACATCCTCAATTACATGTTTGATGAGAATGGCCCACAGGGGAGTATCAAGATTGCGCTTAAGTATGATGTCGTATCTAAGCAGAATGCAATCAAGCATCTCGAGCGAGTTTCTCGCCCGGGACTTCGTCGTTATGTAGGCTACAAGGATATGCCACGTGTGCTCAACGGCCTCGGTATCGCTATCCTATCTACTAGCCAAGGTGTGATGACTAATAAGGAGGCAGCTGACCGCAAGATTGGTGGTGAGGTGCTTTGCTACATCTACTAATCACTTAATAGGAAAGGAACAGAAGTTATGTCAAGAATAGGTAAAATGCCAATTTCTATCCCTAGCGGTGTGACTGTTACTATTAAGGATGATGTAGTAACCGTAAAGGGACCAAAGGGTGAGCTAACTCAGAAGGTAGATCCGCGTATCAAGCTGAACCTTGAGGATGGTGTGCTAACCCTTGAGCGTAGTGTAGATGAGAGAGAGGAGCGTTCGCTTCATGGCCTCTATCGTTCACTGCTCAATAATATGGTAGTCGGTGTGTCTGAGGGTTATACCAAGACACTTGAACTAATCGGTGTTGGATTTAGGGCTTCAAATGAGGGTCAGCTCCTAGAGCTTGCTGTAGGTTACTCTCACCCTATCTTTATTCAGCTACCAAGCGAGATTAAGGTAGAGACTAAGATGGAGCGTAACAAAGCACCACTAGTAACCCTTTCGTCTGCTGATAAGCAGCTTCTTGGTCAGGTGTGCGCTAAGATTCGTTCATTCCGTAAGCCTGAGCCATACAAGGGCAAGGGTATTAAGTTTGTCGGTGAGTACATCCGTAGGAAGTCAGGTAAGTCGGCAGCTAAGTAATCACACTTTTGGAAGGATAAGTAATCTATGATAACTAAGAGAGAAAGAAGACTAAAGATCAAGGCTCGTGTGCGCAAGCATACTTATGGTACAGCAGAGCGCCCAAGGCTCTCTGTATTCAGGAGCAATAAGCAGATCTATGCTCAGGTGATTGATGACGTGAATGGCAAGACCATCGCAGCATATAGCTCAAAGGGTATTGAGGAAAAGCTCACCAAGAGCGAGCTCGCTAATAAGGTAGGTGAGGGTGTAGCTCAGAAGGCTATCGCTGCAGGCATTGAGAGCGTGGTATTTGACCGCAATGGCTATCTTTATCACGGTCGTGTGAAGGAAGTAGCTGAGGGCGCTCGCAAGGGTGGATTGAAATTCTAATACTGACCATAAATAGTAAGTAATATGAAGAGAGTAAACTCCGTAAATGGTCTCGAACTGAAGGAGAGGCTAGTGGCGATCAACCGTGTGACTAAGGTGACAAAGGGAGGTCGTACCTTTACGCTTGCTGCTATGGTAGTGGTAGGTGATGAGAATGGAATCATTGGCTACGGTCTTGGTAAGGCTGGTGAAGTAAGTGTTGCTATCCAGAAGGCTACTGAGGCTGCTAAGAAGAACCTTGTAAAGGTGGCTGTGCACAAAGGTACTGTACCTCACGAGCAGGAGGCTAAGTTTGGTGGTGCACGTGTTATCTTGAGACCAGCATCAGAGGGTACCGGAGTAGTAGCTGGTGGTGCTATGCGTGCTGTGCTTGAGAGCGTGGGTGTGACCGACGTGCTTGCAAAGTGCCAGGGCTCTAGCAACCCACACAACCTTGTGAAGGCTACAATTGAGGCACTATCAGAGATGCGTGATCCTCTTGAGGTAGCTAAGGTACGTGGTATCTCGGTAGAGAAGGTATTTAAGGGATAATTGTAAGAGTACATATATTATATATGGAGACTATAAAGATTAAGCAGGTGCGTAGTCGCATCCGTTGCCCAAAGGATCAGAAGGCAGCGCTAGATGCACTAGGACTGAAGAAACTCAATAGGGTAGTAGAGCTCCCTAAGAATCCGGCTGTACTCGGCAATGTCCATAAGGTACGCCATCTAATTGCTGTAGTAGAAGATTAATCGAGTGAGCGACCGTGGGAGCTTCTACTCTCCTGATAAGCGAGTCGCTTGCGAATTTAGATCAAAAGAATTAAGACATTATGAGCCTAACAAATTTGAAGCCAGCAGCTGGTTCTACTAAGACTCGCAAGAGAATTGGTCGTGGTCCAGGTAGTGGTCTAGGCGGTACCTCTACAAGGGGTCACAAGGGAGCAAAGAGCCGCTCTGGTTATAAGCAGAAGTTCGGTTTTGAGGGAGGTCAGATGCCTCTTCAGAGGAGATTGCCTAAGTTCGGTTTCCGCAATCCTAATAGGGTTGAATATTCTCCTGTAAACCTTGGTAAGCTTGAGGAGCTAGCACAGAAGGGTATCACTGAGATTGGTGTTACTGAGCTTGTAGCAGCTGGTCTTGTGCACAAGGATGCTCGTGTAAAGGTGTTGGGTATGGGTGAGCTTACCAGCAAGGTGAAGCTTTCTGTACACGCAGCTTCTAAGAGCGCTAAGGAGGCGATCGAGAAGGCCGGTGGTGAGCTGGTGATTCTATAATAACTGAGTAGAGAGAGTAACCGATGAAATTAGTTCAGACACTCCGGAATATCTGGAAGATAGAGGATCTCAAACAGCGTATTATCACTACGGTGTGGCTGATTATTATCTATCGTCTGGGTACTCACATCGTTCTTCCTGGGATTGATACTTCTGCGCTTGTTAGCCTGAAGAGTCAGACTGCCGGTGGAGTGATGGCGCTTCTGGATATGTTCTCCGGAGGTGCGTTTAGTAACGCTTCTATCATGGCTCTTGGTATCATGCCATATATCTCTGCATCTATTGTGTTGCAGCTGTTGGCTATCGTGGTACCTACCATCCAAAAGATGCAGAGAGAGGGAGAGAGCGGCAGACGTAAGATCAATCAGTGGACTAGGTACCTCACCATTGCAATCCTTTTGGTGCAGGGACCAGTGTATTTGATTAACCTAAGCCATCAGTTGGCTGCTGCAGGAGCTTCTATGCCAAGCGGTTTTTGGTTTAGCTTCTCTAGCACCATCTTCATGGCTGCTGGTTCGATGTTCGCCCTTTGGTTGGGTGAGCGTATTACTGATAAGGGTATTGGTAATGGAGTTTCCTTTATCATCCTTGTAGGTATTCTAGCTCGTTTCCCATCTGCAGTGGTGCAGGAGTTCACACTTCGCTTCAATAACCCTGGTGGTATTTTCCTATTCATTATAGAGATATTAGTACTGCTATTGGTGATTGCTGGTGCTATCATGCTTGTACAGGGTACACGTCGCGTGCCTGTCCAGTATGCTAAGCGTACTGTGGGCAATAAGATGTACGGTGGCGCACGTCAGTATATCCCTCTTAAGGTGAATGCTGCCAACGTGATGCCTATCATCTTCGCTCAGGCAATTATGTTCATCCCTGTAACACTTTTCCCATCGATGACATCTACCTCAACCTTTTGGCAGGGCTTCGTGACTGGTCAGAGTTTCTGGTATAATTTCATCTTTGCATTCCTCATCATCGTCTTCACATACTTCTATACAGCGGTGACCATTAATCCTGGTCAGATGTCCGATGAGCTTAAGCGCTCAAATGGATTTGTCCCTGGTGTGAAGCCGGGTAAGGCTACCAAGGAGTACCTTGATAGCGTGATGAGTAAGATTACTTTCCCTGGAGCTATCTTCCTAGCGGTTGTAGCTATTCTACCAGCTTTCGCAAGGCTTTTCGGTGTGTCGGCAGGATTTAGTCAATTCTTCGGTGGTACATCTTTGATCATCCTTGTAGGTGTGGTATTGGATACCCTACAGCAGGTAGAAAGCCACCTTCTACAGCACCACTATGATGGTCTATTGGAGACTGGTAGGATTAAAGGACGCTCAGGCAATCTGTATTGATAAGATGTCTAAAAAGGCAATTCATAAGCTATGATAGGACGTAGAGAGATATACCTAAAGAGTGCTGAGGAGATTGAGAAACTAGCAAAAGCTAATCAGCTTGTCGGCATGACTCATGGAGAGCTCGCTAAGCATATCAAGCCAGGAGTATCTACTAAGGAGTTAGATAAAATAGCGCACGAGTTTATTCTTGATCATGGCGCTAAGCCTGCCTTCCTTGGTTACAGTGGTTTCCCTGGTAGCTTATGTACTTCTATCAACGAATATATAGTGCATGGTATCCCCTCCGATAAGGTAATCCTTAAGGAGGGTGATATCATCAGTGTAGACTGCGGTACAATCCTTGACGGCTTTGTAGGCGATAGTGCCTTTACTTTCCCTGTGGGGGAGGTATCTGAGGAGGTAAGAGGTCTTCTGCGTACTACCTATGAGTCACTCTATGTGGGGATAGAGGCAGTGCAAGTTGGTCACCGTATAGGTGATATTGGCAATGCTGTTCAGACCTACTGTGAGAAGCGTGGTTATAGCGTGGTTCGTGAGTTTACCGGTCATGGTATCGGTAGGAGTATGCACGAAGCACCTAATGTGCCCAACTATGGTAGGCGTGGCACTGGTGCCAAGATCGAAGAGGGTCTTTGTATCTGTATAGAGCCTATGATTAATCTTGGCAGTAAAAATGTAGTGATGTATGATGATGGTTGGACGGTACGCACCAAGGACCGTAAGCCATCGGCACACTTTGAACACTGTATCGCAGTCGTTGATGGAAAGGCCAAGCTTATGAGCACCTTCGACTATGTGGAGGAAGCCCTAGGAGGAATGCCTTTCTGAGAGACAAGTCTGTCAGTAATTAAATTATTTGAAGAGAGTAAAGAAAGTATATTTATGGCAAAACAACCCGCTATAGAGCAAGATGGAGTGATATTGGAGGCGCTTTCCAACGCTATGTTTAAGGTAGAGCTAGATAATGGGCATCAGATCACCGCTCATATTTCTGGCAAGATGCGTATGCACTACATCCGCATTCTCCCTGGAGATAGAGTGAAGGTGGAGATGTCTCCCTATGATCTTTCTAAAGGTCGCATCTCGTATCGCTACAAGTAATCATCTCAGAGCAGGTGCCATAGTACCTTGTGCAGAAGAGAGTTTCTCTCTTTTGGCTGATTAAGATAATAGAAAAGAGTAATACACACCTTTAGTGAGAGCTGGGGTATAGTACAAGAGTGAGAGAATATGAAAGTTAGATCATCACTAAAGAAGCGCACTGCAGACGACAAGATCGTTCGTCGCAAGGGACGCCTCTATATCATTAACAAGAAGAACCCTAAGATGAAGCAGCGCCAGAAGTAAGTATTACTTCTCGTGGCTAGCTTTCCTGAGTTTCTTCGGAGTTTTAGAAAGATAACGTAAGAGAGTTACACGTAACTAATAACTAAGTTTTATATGGCAATAAGAATTGTTGGTGTCGATCTCCCACAGAATAAGCGTGGTGCTATCGCCCTTACCTATATCTATGGTATTGGTCGTAGTGCAGCAGCTACTATTCTAGACAAGGCAGGTGTAGACCCAAACATTAAGGTGCAAGATTGGACTGACGATCAGGCTGCTGCTATCCGTGAGATTATTTCTACTACTTATAAGGTAGAAGGGGACTTGCGTAGCGAGACACAGCTAAATATCAAGCGCCTCATGGATATCGGTTGTTACCGTGGTATCCGTCACCGTAATGGTCTTCCTTTGAGAGGTCAGAGTACCAAGAATAATGCACGTACACGTAAGGGTCGTAAGAAGACTGTTGCGAATAAGAAGAAAGCTACTAAGTAAGTAAAGGAAGAAAGTATGGCAAAGAAAACTGCTATTAAGAAGAGGAAGGTGCATGTGGATCCTATCGGGCAAGCTCATATCCACTCTTCCTTCAATAACATCATTATCACCCTTACCAATAATCAAGGTCAGGCAATTTCTCAGTCTAGTGCGGGTAAGATGGGCTTCCGTAGCTCTAAGAAGAATACCCCTTATGCTGCTCAGATGGCAGCGCAAGACTGTGCTAAAGTTGCTTTTGACGCTGGTCTAAGGAAGGTGACTGTGTATGTAAAGGGTCCAGGTAATGGTCGTGAGAGCGCAATCCGTACGATCCACGGTGCTGGCATCGAGGTCATGGAGATTGTAGACGTTACACCACTTCCACATAATGGATGTCGCCCTCCAAAGCGTCGTAAGCCTTGATTCCCTCAGGTACATACAGAAGAGAAATATATTAGAATGAGGCTGCTACGCAGTATCACTAATGGATGCACCACTCTGATGGTATTCCGACGCAGCTGTGCGTAGTGAGGCTTCATGGTTACTAAGCAAATTTCAATATTTTACAATGGCAAGATATACAGGTCCTAAAGCCAGAATTAATCGTAAGTTTGGCGAGCCTATCTTTGGCAATGCCAAGACTAAGAAGAATTACCCTGCTGGTCAGCATGGCAACTCACGCCGTGGCAAGACATCTGAGTATGGGTTGCAGCTGCGCGAAAAACAGAAGGCGAAGTACACTTATGGCGTCCTAGAGCGTCAGTTCCGCAACCTATACGAGCGTGCTTCTCGTATGCCTGGTGTGCGTGGTGAGGTACTTTTGCAGCTTCTTGAGCGTCGTCTTGACAACGTTGTTTACCGTCTCGGTCTAGCTCGTTCGCGCAATGCTGCTCGTCAGCTCGTTAACCATGGTCATATCGTGGTTGATGGTCAAGTAGTTGATATCCCATCTTACACAGTTTCAGAAGGTCAGACTATCGGTATTCGCGAGCGCTCTAAGTCGCTTGTTGTCGTTACCGAGGCTGTACAGACTTTCTCTCACAATCAGTATGCATGGCTCTCTTGGGATGCTGCCTCTATGAAGGGTACATTCCTACATATCCCAGAGCGTGCTGATATCCCAGAGACCATCAAGGAGCAGCTCATCGTTGAGCTTTACTCTAAGTAATGATGCCCCTTTTTACAATTAATTTTACAGAAGAGATATGGCTTTAATTGCATTCCAAAAACCAGAGAAAGTGGTGATGCTCGAGAATACTCCAACTCATGGTAAGTTTGAGTTCAAGCCTCTCGAGCCAGGCTATGGCATGACTATAGGTAATGCTCTTCGACGTATTTTACTATCCAGTCCAGAGGGTTTTGCAATCAATAGTATCAAGATTGATGGCGTAGAGCACGAGTTTGGAACTGTCCCTGGTGTGATTGAGGATGTAACTAATATCATCCTCAACCTCAAGAAGATTCGTCTCAAGCAGGTGACACCAGGTGAGGTCGCAGAAACCGCAGTAATCAAGGTGAGTGGTAAGGAGCATGATATCTTTACCGGCAAGGAGATTTCTGAGGGGCTTAAGAACTTTGAGGTGCTCAATAAGGAGCAGCTGATTTGTCGTCTTGATAAGTCGGCTACCTTCAATATCCAGCTAACAATCGACCAGGGTCGTGGTTGGATTCCCGCCTCAGAAATCGCTGAGACTTTCGATGACCCTATGCAGATTGCAATCGATGCCATCTATACTCCTATCACTAATGTAAAGATTTCGGTAGAGAATACTCGTGTAGGTCAGAAGACCGACTATGACAGGCTTCTCATCGAGGTGGATACTGATGGCTCTATTCAGCCAAAGGAAGCTCTCAAGGATGCTGCAAATACAATGATGCAGCACTTGGTTCTTTTCAGCGATGAGAATATCGATGTAGAGCTAGAGAGCGAGCAGGAGGATGACTCTTTTGACGAAGGTATGATCATGACTCGTCAGCTACTTAAGAATAGACTCTCTGAGGTAGACTTGTCGGTTCGTGCTCTCAATTGCCTCAGGTCTGCCGACGTTGAGACTATTGGAGACCTAGTGAAGTGCAGTCGTAGCGAGCTACTTAAGTTTAGAAACTTCGGTAAGAAGTCGCTAAATGAGGTTGATGATCTACTTGATCGTCTCGGTCTCACCTTTGGAATGGATGTTTCTAAGTACAAACTAGACAACGAGTAATTATAGACAATGAGACATAATAAGAAATTCAATAGCCTTGGTCGTACGGCTTCACACCGTCAGGCTATGCTCTCAAATATGGCAAATTCGCTTATCCAGCATAAGCGTATTTTCACCACCCTTGCTAAGGCTAAGGCACTAAAGGTATATGTAGAGCCTATCATCACTAGGGCAAAGAATACCGAGAGTGTACATGCTCGTCGCGTGGTATTCCAAAAGCTTCAGAACCGCGATTCTGTAGTAGAGCTATTCAGCACTATCGCAGAGAAGGTAGGTGATCGTCCTGGTGGTTATTGCCGCATCTTGAAGACTGGACGCCGTCAGGGTGACGATGCTATGATGTGCCTTATCGAGCTTGTTGACTTCAACGAGAACCGCGTGAAGGAAGATAAGAAGGCAGCTAAGGGTAGCAAGACCCGTCGTACCCGCCGTAGCAAGAAAGCTACCGAGACACCTAAGGCAGATGCACCAGTAGTAGAGGAGACACCAGCAGAGTCTGCTGAGTAATAATCTCTACGTGTAACTCCTACAAAGGCTGGAAAGAATCTTCCGAGATTCTTTCCAGCCTTTCTCGTATCTTGTGGAGCCATTGTAAGTATAAATGACATAGTAACTTCAGGCTCATATTGAGTTTTTTAGTAGATTTGTAGCTGAATGATTGTGTACAAATGTATAGTATAATTTCCCATGGAAAACTTTGTTCGTCGTATAGCATTAGGCGTAGTCGTTTTGGCTACTAGCGTAGTGAGCATCTATGCTCAGAACTCTTCTTCTAGGAGCGTTTCTATTTCTTGGAGCGGTAGCGACAATAGCGCTTATGAGCGGTTGGTGAGTCGACCACACGAGGTTAAGCTCAACTTGCTGAGCACTGCTTTACTTTTTCATCCCGAGATTGCCTATGACTACACCCTAAACCCCGATATTTCCTTCGGAGGACGTATGGCATATAGCTTTGATATAGTAGGCGTGCCTAATAGCCAGATGGGTAAGTTCACACTATCGCCCTATGCGCGTTGGCACTTCTATAAAGAGAGTAGAGGCAATTCCCTTAGAGGCTTCTTTGTGGAGGCCAATCTTGCATACAATTACTATGATAGTAGTTTAATGCTCAAGAGTGTCTATGTTGATGGCGAACGTGTTGCTTTGGAAGAGGGGCAGAAGGGTGCTGTTTCAGCCTTCGGTCTTGGTGTCGGTCTCGGTTATAGGTGGGTCACCACTAGAGACTGGACATTTGAGTTGGGCTGCATATTAGGTCGTAATATCGTGCATTCCGATCCTGTCTCTATCTATGGTAACTTCGTCTTCTCTATAGGCAAGAGATTTTAGTACAATATGATAGGAGTTATTACTTGGACTCTAGATCCAATTCTCTTTCAATTTGGAGGCATTAGAGTCGGATGGTACGGCATACTTTTCGCTGTCGGACTTATTGTCTTCGGGGGTGGCATCTTAGGGAAGATGTGGAAACACGAGGGTCTTAGCGATCAGTCCTACAATTGGCTTGTGGTCTATATTCTTGTTGCAACGGTCGTAGGAGCTCGCCTTGGGCATTGCCTTTTCTATGAACCAGCGTATTATCTAGCCAACCCTTTGGAAATCCTCCAGACTTGGAAGGGTGGTCTTGCTAGCCACGGAGGTGTGATAGGTATAATGGTTGCCGTCTATCTGTATTCTAAGAAGGTGAGCAAACAAAGTATGCTATGGACTTTTGATCGTCTTTGTGTCCCTACCGGGTTAGTCGCAGCGATGATTAGGCTTGGGAATCTTGCAAATCATGAAATATATGGGCATGCCACCGACGTGCCTTGGGCATTCCGATTTATCGAAAATATCCCACAATGGCAGATGGGGGCAGAGCCTATCTTCACAGCACCCTCGCATCCGACCCAGTTGTATGAGGCATTGACATACCTCCTTACATTCGGAGTGTGCATGTGGTTGTACTGGAAGAAAGATGCCTACAAGCACGAAGGCCTTATCTTTGGAGTGGCTATGATTATGATCTTTGTGGCTAGGTTCTTGATTGAGTTCGTGAAGAATGATCAGGTAGGCTTCGAGGTCGATATGAGTCTCAATATGGGACAGTGGCTCAGTTTGCCATTTATCCTAATCGGTATCGCTGCTGTTGCATTTAGCCTCAAGCGCCCAGAAAAAGAGTATCAGCGTGGCGGCAATAGCATCTATGAGAAGAGATAATTTTTGAAACAGTTTACTATATGAGAATGTTGCACGAAAAACCGTCTCAAATTATTGCGTATATCATTGATTATTAGTATCTTTATTGTGTAATTAAGGGGAGGATATAGTATTGATTTATAGCGACAATAGTTATGGGATTCAAGCAAACGAGCAACAATGCACCCTCATTTACTGAGGTGTTTACCGAATTGAGAAGTTCTAGAGCACGCAATGAGTTTCTAGAGCAAATTGACAAACTCATTGATTGGAGACCATTTCAAACGCTCATAAATAAAAAGCTAAATAAGA
>NZ_KB904236.1 GCF_000379925.1 Porphyromonas levii DSM 23370
CTCTCTTATTTAGCTTTTTATTTATGAGCGTTTGAAATGGTCTCCAATCAATGAGTTTGTCAATTTGCTCTAGAAACTCATTGCGTGCTCTAGAACTTCTCAATTCGGTAAACACCTCAGTAAATGAGGGTGCATTGTTGCTCGTTTGCTTGAATCCCATAACTATTGTCGCTATAAATCAATACTATATCCTCCCCTTAATTACACAATAAAGATACTAATAATCAATGATATACGCAATAATTTGAGACGGTTTTTCGTGCAACATTCTCTATATGTAAAACGCTTCTATTAGCCCTTACTGTGGGTTTTGCTTACAGAGCTTATTACCCTTCAATTCCTGGTAAGGGATCAAGAATTGCCATACCTTATCATTGGCATCCTTAGGCATAGCCTCAGCATTCTTACCAGAGTTACGATCTCTAAACTTTGCAGCCGCAACTTCAGTCATATATTTATCATTGCCCGCAGCTAGACGATTAGGCACCTCACCAAGACGCTTGATATCGAAGAACTCCTGACCTTCAAAATACATATCGATCCTCTTATTACGCATAATCTCTTTCGCTAGATCCTCGGCTGACAACTTAGTATCAGCTACATACTCTGGGTCACGAGACTTCATCACTGTATTGAGAGTTGCAGCAGCCTCTGCTACCTTTCCTTGGCGAGCCTGTGCTTCAGCCTTGATGTAGTACATCTCACCGAGGCGCATCATCACATGATCCATAAAGGTGAAACCGAGCGTCTTCACTCCAAACTTAATGCACTGACCAGTAGTTTCCCAATTTGGCTTCTTTGTACCACCCTTAAAGTAGTTGGCTGAACCAGTAGCTGGGATCTTATCGCCTCGGTCAAGGGCAACGAACCACTTACGACGCACATCCTTTTCGCCCATCTTATCGTAATAAGAACGATTAACGGCAAACCTCAACGAACTTACTTTGTTACTATTGAAGTTATAAGAATAGTGGGCAGCATAACCAGCATAATAATTATTTTGATCCGTTGCTTGGGTATAGCCCCACATCCACTCGGTAGCATCAAGATTATTGAAGTCGTCTAGAAGCGCTTGGCCTGACTGTAGCTTACCCTTGAATGTTTGGATTGCCTTTCCAGCATACGCTTCAGCCTTAGCATAGTCCTGCATCATCAGATAAATACGAGCAGCAATACCATAAGCCGTTGGGATCGTAATACGATTCTTCTTGGTCTGAGGAGTGCCTTTCTCTAGGTCTGAAATACCTTCCTCAATATCCTTGACAATCTGAGCATAGCACTCTGCTACACTAGCTCTAGGCATAGGATCGATAGTTGGGAGAAGTCGTAGGATAACACCTGGAGTATCGTTAGAGGTCCCAGGAACATATCTCTGACCAAAAAGAGAAGTAAGCACATTATAGCAATAAGCTCTAACTACCTTAGCTTCACCACGTAGTGCCTGAAGTGTTTTAGGCTCAATAGTTTTGCTATCTTCTGCCGTCATTTTGAGCAAAGTATTACAGTGCTGAATCACAGTGTAATGATAGTCCCATGCATAGTAGGGGAGTGTCCCATGAGGGTCTCTGTGTTCAGTCCAGCGATAATTACTCATGTAAATAGCGGGCAGAGAATTAACAACAGTATTACCCAAGAAGTCCAACTGTGTACTCAGCGATAGAGCACCATTGCCAAAGCCCTGACCAAAGCTATACATGTAAAACATGTTGTGGATACCATTCATCACTCCTGTGATACCCTCTTTGCTCTGAGCGAGTCTCTTATCTGATAGAGAAGAGGATGGCTCAGTATTCAGGAAATCTTTACGGCATCCTGCTGCAGCTCCAGCTAGTATGAGGAGAGACAATAATCCTATAATTTTCTTTTTCATAATTACCTGTATTGCTAATTAAAATGAGATACTTAGGCTAGCACTAAATACTTTAGCATAGTCATAAGATGTATTTGAAGAAATTCCAGAGTAGCCCGACATAGGATTGAGACCCTTTCTCTTGCTCCATAGGAATAGGTTCTCAGCTGAGATACCGATACGAGCGCTCTTCAAATCGAGCTTATTTACGAAGCTCTTTGGCAGTGTATAGCCTAGGCTGATATTCTTAAGCATCAAGCTGCTACCAGAAATCAAGTAGCGGTCAGAAGTAAGATTATCATAGTTGGTACTCGTAGAATCAAGGCGAGGGATATTACTAGTGTCCCCAGGTTGTTTCCAAGCGTTGAGCATATCTACGTGGAAGGTTCGTCCTGCACTGAGTCGACGACCCATAAGTTCCTGATAAGCGGAATCGTATACCTTTCCACCTAGCTGGTATGCGAAGAGGACAGAGAAGTCTAAGTTCTTATAGCTTAGTTCTGTAGAGAAACCACCATAGAGATCTGGAATTACAGAGCCTGCATAGTGTTTCTTAACGTACTTACCATTCTTAGTCCAAGTAGCCTTATCGCCCTCCTTTGCCATACCGATAAAGTCTGGGTTCTTAGGATCAGCCAATTCGCCTGCCTGCTCTGGGTCTAGGCGATAGATAGCAAGTCCGTCATCAGGATCTACACCAATAAACTCGTTAAGATAGAAGTCGTACATGCTCTTACCTTCCATCCACTTCTTGGTACCCTGCTCTATACCGTCTTCTCTATTCTCCTCTGGAAGTCTTACGATAAGGTTCTTGTAAACAGTACCATTGAGAGATACACTCCAATCCCAATCGTTAGTGCGTAGGATATTGTAGTTAAGGTCAAACTCCAGACCATAGTTACGAATCTTACCAAGGTTCATGTCCATAGAACCAACACCAGTAGATGCTGGTAGTGGGAATTCGAATAGAAGATCATCTGACTCCTTATTGAAGAACTCTATGGTACCTCTTAGTTTCCTAAAGATACTAAACTCTAGAGCCAAGTCATAAGCGGTCTGCTTCTCCCATATTAGATCCATATTACCAAGGTTGGATACACGGAAACCGATATCATCGTAGTTATTAGAACCGAAGCCGAATAGTGTTTGATATGCATAGTAGGTACTGATGGCATCATTACCAGTCTGACCGATTGAAGCTCTTAGCTTCAGAATATCTAGCCAATCCTTAGTGCTTGTCATGAACTTCTCATTGGCAATATTCCAACCCGCACCTATAGACCAGAAGTGACCCCAACGCTTATTAGGTGCAAATACTGAAGAGCCATCGTAGCGGTAAGATACAGAAACATTGTATCGATCACTATAGTCGTAATTGATACGACCGAAGTAACCTTCCTTGCGATAGTTGCTAGAAGAAGAACTAATATCACTCATGTTAGCTAAGTTGCTCATCTCGTCCATGCCCAAGATAGCCATCTTCTCTTTCTCAGCACTAAATGACTCTTTCATATACATATAAGCCTCATGACCAAGTATGGTATTGAGGTGATGGTCACCCCAAATCTTGTCGTGCTCAAGAATCTGGTTGAAAGTCACAGTCGTATACCTGCTATTACCGATCTTGAGGTTACCCTGAGGTTGGTTACCCATGATATTATTATAGCGGCTCTTAGATTTGTAGTTTAGCAAATCATAGCCGAGGTTGGTACGGAAAGTTAGTCCATCATATAGCTTAACAGCTGCAGTAGTACGAGTGGTAATTGCATCACGGTCACTGTAAGACTTATCAATCATCTGCTCATAGGCAGGATTGAATCGGTCTGCATAAGGTCTACCCAAGCTATAATCAAATACCTTCGCCCCATTTCCATCTAGCACAAATGATCCGTCCGCATTGTGGCGATAGATAGGGTAGATAGGAGCAATTCTATTTGCCCAAGAGAATGGATTAGAGGCAGCACTACCACTTACTTTGGGAGACTCGCTGTGTCCCTTGGTAATAGAGATATTAGAACCTACTGTAAGCCATTTGGTGATATCATAAGAAAGATTTGCACGAGCTGAGAAGCGGTTCATAGAAGTGTACTTCTTATAACCCTCCTCACTGAGGTAACCCAAAGAAATGAAGCTCCTCATCTTCTCGGTATTCAGACCGCCACTAAGCACATACTCCTGGCGTAGACCTGTACGGAAAAATGCTTTCTCCCAATTGGTATCATCCGCCCAAAGAAGACCTGTAATCTCAGGATTAAGGGTGCCATTAGGCATTACAAGCAAAGGCGCATCGGCAGACGCAGCATCATTAGTAGTAACAAAATGATCCTTATCGTACTTGAGGTAAGTCTTTACTCCTGCATAGGGCTGGTACTTCATATCATCCATCAGATAGTAATTAGCCCATTGTGCAGCTAATTCTGTTGGCATCCCTTTCGTGTACTTATACTCATTGAACCACTGCTGCCATAGGAGAGGAGCGTACTGCATTGCATTAACGGTCTCGTAGTTGGCTGCACCCTTTACACTACCACCTACATTAGTCGTGAAAGTAAAGCTAGGCTTGCCCTTGTCGGCACGAGACCCATTCTTAGTAGTGATAAGGATAACACCATTACCTGCACTCGATCCATAAAGAGCTGTGGAAGCCGCATCCTTAAGGATACTCACGCTCTGGATATCCTGAGTAGCGATATCCGAGATATTACCATTATAAACTGATCCATCAACTACAAATAGAGGCGCTGAAGAGGCATTTGCCGAACCAAAACCACGAATACGGATAGAGGTAGAAGAACCTGGCTGTCCGGAAGAAGTGATGGTCTGCACACCTGGTGCGGCTGCCGCTAGTGCGTTAGACACGTTGGTGATTGGGCGCTTCTCTATCTGCCTAGCTGAGACAGAGGCCTGAGCACCGACGAGCGATTGCTTCTTCACGGTACCATAAGCCACTACGACAACATCGTCAAGCACCTCAGAGTCGGGTGTAAGCTTGATAGTACCCATAGCTGCCTTAGCTGCTACCTCCACCTCTTTGTACCCGACATAGGAGATGATGATGATCTCACCTTGCTTAGCCTCTAGCGAGAAGTTACCATCCATGTCGGTGAAGGTGCCTTTCTTAGCATCGCTCTTCAGGCGAACGGTAGCAGAGATAGCTCCGTCGCCATTTTCATCGACAACTCGCCCCTTTGCTGTAATCGTCTGCCCTAGCGCAGTCCCTACTCCGATAAGTAGGAAAGTGATAAGCATCAGAATCTTTTGTTTCATACTTAAACGTTAGTTAGTTAAATTGTAGATGGCACGCTCTTCCTCTATATACCGCAATAAATAGTGTAGAGTAGTGCTAAGTGCCGCCTACTGTTAAAATGTATTGATTAAAATCGTTGCGACCACAAATATATACTAATTTTTTGAGTTCGCCACTCATACGCCAAAGAAAACTAGAATTTACCTTACCGTAGCCCCCAAACCCCCTAAACCGAAGGTAGCCCATAGGCAAGGGGGTTTGGGGGCTTATATCTCTCCTATGATTGGGATAGCTAATACGGTTCCACTGATACCCTATATCAGCGAAATTTATTCCTAGGAATAAATTTATTTATCTGTACAAATAAATTTATTTATCTCTAGGAATAAATTTGGTTGCTCAGGCGAGACAAAAAGAGCGCTAGCACAATTAAAATTGGCTAAAACATAGTCTATAGGTTTGGGGACTTAAGAGAGCGCACAAAAAAGTGAGTGGAGTAGCCTCACTAAGAGGCTTACCCCACTCACCATCCGATTGTTTAAACAAACAATATCTAATATTACTCGTCAGAGAATAGACGAACCGAATAGCGATAAGACTTACTATTCCAGTAGTAGCACGTATAAGCTCCTCCTGAAGAGAAATCCATAGCCCTTGAGGTGCCAGAATTATACTCTGTAGATGACCAGAAGTAACCATTCTTCCCTGCATTGGTCCTCTTTTCATCATCTGCATAATAGAAGAAACCTGAAGCGGGAAAAATTTTCACAATGTCTTCATCATTATTATTAGCCCACCACTTTGGATCAGCAATTGTCTCTACAGTAAGCTCCTCATTTGTTCCTCCTAGGCGACGCACCGTAATTCGAAGCATCTTCTGAGGAGCCTTTTTTGTTCCAGGCAACAAAGGGTTATCTACGTACTCATACCTCCAGGCACTTTTTTGACTCGCATCATCACTCTTGAAGCGTAGTCCGTAAGCGACGCCGTCTCCTGTTGAAATATAGTCTGCCTTGTAAGTCTTTTTTGTGCCAGCAATCTCAATCTCCTCAGAAACATCTTTGCTACTTATTTGCTCATCGAATTTAACTCCATTGCTTCTATAATCTGGAACGATGCCCCTAAATTCCTCAATGGAGGGGAGGTGGTAGCCAATACCGTTGACCATGAATCCCTTGCCAACACCAAACTTTTCCATAGCCTTTCTATAATTAAAAAGCCCTGATATGGAGTTACTATGGCTAGTGACAAAACCTATCCCCTCACTATTAATATTGTAGTCTGCTACATACTCTATAGCCAACTTGGGGCCTGTTGAACTGCTTTTCTTAACCATGATCGTACAAGTAGCTTTCTGCGCGCCATCATTAGTGGTAGCTGTGATGATAGCGGTACCAGCGGCTACAGCCGTTACTACGCCATGACCATCTACGATTGCTACTTCGGTCTTATCAGAAGTCCATTTTATTGACTTATCTGTAGCGTTTTCAGGAAGTACGACTGCCTTAAGGGTGACAGTGCCATTAGGCTTGAGCTGTACGGTGACAGGCTCGACGGATACACTCTTGACTGCGACCTTACCCTTTTTAGCAATGACAAAGGTCTTGCCATTCCACTTGATGGTGATGGTGTCTTCTGTCTCAGTGATATTGAGGTCAATCTTAGCATCGGAGCCGACCGCCTTCACTGGCTTGCCATCTTCATCCAAAATCTTTTGCCATGTCTTACCACCATCGGTACTCATCTCCCATTCGCCATTACGATTCACCCTAATCTTAGGGGTCACGCCAGGAGCACCATCCTTGCCCTTTGCTTGGATGGGCTTCCCATCTGCATCCTTAAGGATCTCACCATTGATAGCCCAATAGAGCACACCATCCTTCTCTACGACACTTATATTAGGCATTACGCCATCGCCCCCATTTTTGAGGGTGAGCTTAGAGCCGTCCGACATGGTAAGCACGTACCCCGAACCATCTTCGAGGGGCTGGTAACTTACGACAGAGAGTTTGCCTGCCTCAGCATCTATGAGCTTCTGAAGTGTAGCGATAGAGTTGTTAGCATTGCTCACAAGCGTCTCTAGCCCTTTAATTCTCTCCTCATGCTTATTGAGGCGTTCATTTACCTCGTCTAGGTTCACGCAGGAAGCGAATAGAAGAGGTATGATAAATAGTAGTGATATTAGCTTTTTCATATTGTTTTGTGTAGATTTAGTTACTAAATTCTATCTTAAAAAGTCGTATAGAACGGCTATCTATCTTCTTTGCTCCATCATTTGAAGATGCATCTCTTGGACCAATTAGCACGCGACGAGCCATCTCCCAATCATGCTCCGTACTTGCCCAATAACTTCCCCATACATTTGCAGTCTGTATCTCTCCGCTGTCAAATAACTTATATCCAGCACAAGGGAATACTCGCACGATATTTTGATCATTATCAGTAGACCAATACTCCGACTTCGCGATATCTTCGATAGTTACACCGGTCTGCTCTGGTCCTAGGTAGCGGGCAGTAATGATAAGCGCCTTCCCTACGCCGTCGGGGTTCGCAGTGTACTCAAATCGGTAAGCACTGCGGATAAGATCGCCATCACCTTTGAAGCGAATAGCATAGGCTACGTTATTGCCGGGGAACTTATAATCGCCCCTGAGGCTTCTTGTCTTGCCTTGGAATTCGAAGGTCTCATTCTGGTCTAAGACATCATCCTTCTCGATAAAGTAGACATTCCTAAATGGGATCACTGCTGACCACTCATACATGGACGGGAGGTAGTACCCCTGACCCTCAAGCTTAAACCTAGCTTCCTTCTTATAGAGCTTCATAGCATGATCCCAGTCGAAGTAGCCACTTTTGTTATTGGCATGAGAGGTTACGAACCCTGTACCTGCATCGTTCATATTGTACTCAGCTACAAACTCAATAGGAAGCTTAGCTTGGGAAACAACACCCGACTGTACCACAACAATGGCTTCGCCCCTCACGTCGCCACGCTTGGAGGTAGCGGTGATGGTTACCTTACCGACGGCAACACCCGTGACTACACCCTCTTGGCTCACTGTAGCGATAGCATCACTACTGCTCTTCCATACCATCTCCTTCTCGGTAGTGTTGGCTGGATTGAGGATAGGCTTGAGTGTAAGTGTCTTGCCCGGAGCTAGCGTGTAAGTAGCTGGGTCGAAGCTAATACCAACGATCGGAATGGTATCGCTCTTAGGGAGCACAAATGTATTGCCGTTGTAGTGGATGATGATGCTATCATCGGTCTCCTCGATAGAAAAGTCTACCTTAGGCGTTTCGCCCTTTGCTGGGATAGGCTGTCCTTGATCATCGAGGATAAGGGTATAGGTTTTACCTCCGTCGAGGCTTACCTCCCAAAAACCATCGGCATTCACCTGTAGCATTGGCGTAGCACCAGCCTCGCCATCCTGCCCTTCGGCTACAATCATCTTGCCATCGGCATCCGTCATAAACTCTCCATTGATAGTCCAATATAGGACACCATCGCTATAGCGCTTCACACCTACGACAGGGGTTGTCCCATCCTTGGTATTGCCGATAATCATAGTGGTGCCGTCGCTCATGGTGAGGATATACCCCTTCCCGTCGGCAGCCTTTCGATAGCCTACGATCTTCACCTTCGTCTTTTCGGCATCTATCAGTTTCTGGATCCTTTGGACGTCGTCGTTGACCACCTTGACTACCTTGTCCAACTCATTGAGCCTGCGCTCATGGTCATCAAGACTCTTATAGATAGAGTCTAGGTTAGTACACCCCCCAATTAGAAAGAGAGGGATGAGCCATAGCATGAAATTCCTGATATTCTTCATAATTCGCATTAGTTATTAGTAAATAATCTTACTGTGATACAAAAACTCTTTATATGAGCATAGTCAGAATAGGAGAAAAAGTCACTAAAAATCATAAACTTCGCCAAATTACCCTCCTCACTACTAGACCAATAATGACCGTATTCGTTGTAGAATAAATAACTGTCAATTACTCTGTTGAGGTAACCCGCAGCAGGAAAGCGACGTACAATGTCATTGCTATTGTTATTTTGCCAGTAACTCTCCTTAGAAATATCGTCTAGCTTGATAGGTGTTTTCACTCCCACAAGTGATCGTACGGTAATTTCGAGCATTTTCTCTCCTGCTCCAGCTGGGTTATCCTTAAACTGGTAGCGCCAAGCACTCTTTTGGGAGTTACTATCTTTGAATCTAATGGCATAGGCTATACCCTGTCCTAGAAACCTATAGTCGCATGTAAGTTCCTGAATCTGACCGCCGATACTAACGGTTTCCTTGCTGTCTAGTCTGTCCGAGTTGGGCATCCCAAGGTAGACATACTCCTTAGGGATAATAGAGCACCACTCTTCGTAGCTTGGCAAGTGGTAGCCTACATTATTGACCTTAAAGTTCTTTTCTCGGCTGAAGCGCTCCATGGCCTCATCCCATGTATAGTAGCCACTACTCTTCCCTAGATGAGTCTTTACAAACCCATTCCCCTCGGGATTGACATTATACTCAGTAACGTATTCTAGAGCCAACTTCTGTGCTGCACCCCTTACACGTACTGTAGCGGTAGCTCGCACCTTGACATCGGCTTTGGATACCACAGAGATGATAGCGGTACCTACGGCATGCGCAGTGACTACGCCATCCTTTACGGTAACTATCTTCTCGTTGTCCGATGTCCAAGTCACCTCCTTATTGGTTGTATTGGCTGGCTCAAACTTAAGAGTGAAAGACATAGTAGCACCTACCTCCAGCACCATTTCCTTTGGTGTTAGCGTAATACTGGTAGGCTTAGCCATCCCTGAGTGAGGAATCTTGTAGGTCTTACCATTGTACACGATGATCACATAGGTGTCATCGCTCTCGATAGAGAGATTGGTATTGTCCGACGAACCTACAGCCAATATAGGCTTGCCCTCCTCATCCAGCACAGGCGTCCAGTTAGCACCATTGTCGTAGCTTACCTCCCATTGCTTCTTCCTATTGATTCGCAGTTTAGGAGTGACGCCAGCCTTGCCATCACTTCCCTTAGCTATGACTCTATTGCCGGCGGCATCTAAAAGATAGTTGTCGTTGAGTGTCCAATAGAAGACTCCATTGTCCTCCTTGACACCTATGGCAGGTACCAGCGCATCCTTGCCATTCTTCAGCGTAATTTTACTACCATCCGACATGGTGAGTACATAGCCAGAACCATCCTTTAGAGGCTCATAGCTACTAATCGTATTTTGCTGACCAACCTTTACCAGCAGCGCCTGCAGAGCAGCCGTGTTGTCGTTGCCTTGCTTCACCAATTGCTCGAGAGCCTTGATGCGTTTTTCATGATCGTTTACTCTGCCATTGACCTCATCCAAGTTGGTACAGGATGATAGCATAAATAAGATCATTAATGGGTACAAGTACCACCTTACTTTTCTCATAAATTGCATTAATTTCACAGGTTAAAAAAACAGTCACACTAATTTCATTTTAATTAGATCTAAAAGACCTCGACGGCAAACATACACAAAAATATTTTATTAGTGTATGATTTTTATTGTTAAAAATCAGATTCAACGAAATACAGCGCCACAGAAGCGGGATTAGCATATTAAATAAATTTTTAATAAAACACAAGAAAGACGGCAGTGACAATAAGCGAAGAGGGTGTGCCCAGCTTAGCTTGGGCACACCCTCTATCACACATCTGGTCGAACAAAATTAAATATTGTCGTCAGTAGAACTACCTGTATCAGACTTGCCACCTGTTTCCTCAGTCTTACCTGGGATAGTCGTCTTCGCATTCTTGCTGGTGTCGACAAGTGCACTAGCTTGGACATATCCATTCGCCTTCACCTTAGTAAGGATCTCCGCACTTGGCTTGTAGTACACCCTAGCACCAGTGATCATCTCGGGCTTGAACTCCGCAATCGAAGGTGCCGCCTTGCAACGAATCCTCATAGAGAAGCTACCGAGCTCTCCGAGCTTTACCCCAAAACCATTCAGTAGAAACTGAGTGGCAGATAACGATAGGGCATCCAATACAGCGTTGACATCTGCGCGGTGCACGGTACAACGGTCTGCGATATCCTCCGCCAGCTCCTTGGTGGTAATCTGGCGTATCTGACGGTTGTACGCCACAGCCACACGGGGCATCTTGGCGTTAGGCATCTTGTTTGCTCTCTCATAAACATTGTAAATCAAAGCCATAGTAATAAATAGTTTGTTGGTTAGTTAAACATTCGCTTAGTCTTGCTCAGCACCCTCATGAGTATGTAGAGGGCGAAGAGCGATAGTCCAAGGGCAAGCCCTAGGTAAAACATCTTTCGGTTGAGCCCGCTCTTCTCTCGAGCGAGGTAAGAAGTAGAGGAGGTCTGCTCTAGCGTGTCGCGACCAACGCTTTGGCTTCGCTCCTCAGACACTAGCTCTATCGAGTAGCCTCCACTACGCAAAGGTAGTGGGTCGATAGGCACATGCTTCGGCAGCTTCTGGGTATCCTGCAGGCAGCGCTCTACTTGTGGTGGTTCGCCCCACCACTCTACAGCCAAGTGGCGATGGATTTGTGTCGCCTGCACACTACTATCCTGAGCCACGGTGTGTATTGTGGCTTGGGTCTCCCGCACCGACTGTCTCCCAGCGCCACAGCTAGGCAGAGCTATCCCCAAGAGGAGTAATAAGACCGCTACACAGCTGCAGCTATCGGCTACCGTGGTAATCTCGTGCAGCATAGTCAATCCCAATAAGTGCGCCTACAAAGGTCATCACCTCGCCAAAGGCAACCAGCACACTAGAGTGAATCTCTCCCTGAGGTGCTACCCAAAAGCCCATAAAGAGGAGCGCCATACCACAGAGGACGAGGACGATGGCCAACCATAGCCTCATGTGCTGAGGGTTAATTGTAAACCTGCGCATTGAAGCAAGGGCACGACTTGAGCCACTCATCGGGCGTGATACTGCCATCGGCATTACGGTCGGGGCTGAGGTCTCTATGCCCCACCACCATCGCTTCGGGATAGCGTCGCCTAAGGTTCCACATCAGCTGCGAAAGGGTCTGCCTTTGTTCTGGAGTACGTGTGTCTCGAGGTCGATACTGTGTATCTAGTCCGCCTTCATAGCAGATACCGATAGAGAACTTATTGTACCCCGCCGCATGAGCCCCCGCTTCATCCACATGTCGTAGGGCATAGAGCCGACCTTCAAGCGTGACATAGTAGTGATAACCTGCCGTGGCAAAACCTCTCAGCTTGTGGTCTTGAATCAATTGGGGCGGCAGATACCTATCCTGCGGACGAGTAGCGCTACAGTGCACCACCAGAAGGTCTATCCTACGCTTAGTAGTCACCAGATCATTAGGGTTACTTATCTCCCGCCATTCCCGAGTTGCTATAGTGTTTCTCATACACCTAATTATATTTAGTAGATTTTGGTGGCTGTTGTGCGGGAGATGCCTTCTCCCCCAACCACAACGCAAAGGTACCGCCCCGTGATCTCCGGCTTGCGCTTAGCTGCCTCCTCGTGCGCCCTGAGGGGAGGGATAGAGACTTCCTGCGCCCTATATCAAATCGAGGATTTTTGGTAAGTTTGCCGTGGAGGGTTTTGTGTAGTATATGATAGATGCTTTGAAGACATTTTGGGTGGCACAGACCTTGCCACAGACATTAGTAATCATCTTTATCACCTGTGGTATCGGCTTATTTCTAGGCAAGCTGAAGCTGGGGAAGTTCTCTTTGGCTGGAGCGGGTGTTTTCTTCTTCGGTATATTTATGGCGCACTTCGGGGTTCAGGTAGATGCCGTGATGCTACAGTTTTGTCAGAACTTCGGTCTCGTTGTCTTTGTCTACACCCTAGGCATACAGGTGGGTCCTTCTTTCGTGGCTTCGCTAAGGAAGACCGGCTTGGCGCTCAATGCGTGGAGCATGGCATTGGCACTACTTGGGCTATTTTGCACCATCGTGCTGGCACTTGCTGGCGTGGATAGCGTGAGTAACCTCATGGGGGTGCTTAGTGGTGCGGTGACCAATACGCCTGCACTCGCCGCTGCGCAGCAAGGGGTAGAGCAATTGCACGGACATAGCCCAGCCCTACAGTCGGAGCTCAATAATATGGCGCTCGCTACAGCCATTACCTACCCCCTAGGTGTGGTGGGCGTGATTGTGGTACTAGAGCTACTGAAGGTATTCTTCCCCAAGAAGAGCAAGGCGAAGGAGCCCGAACTGAATACCACACGCCACCATGTGGGAGATTTCGTAGTAGAAAACAAAGGGATTATAGGGCACTCCCTCAGAGAGATACAAGAGAATTTCCATGTAGACTTCCTGATCTCTAGGATGAGGCGTGGCGAAGATGTCTTCCAGCCCGATGCCGATACCGTACTACAGCTCAACGACCTCATGAGTGTGGTGTATAACGAAGACGACAAGTTTGCGATAACCACGCTCTTCGGTAGCCCACACGAAAAGGTGCACCACGATGATAATTGGGAGAAGGGCAATACCAATCTGGTGCAGAAGCGACTACTCGTAACGAGGTCGGAGTACAACGGAGCTACCCTAGCGAGTCTGAAGCTAAGAAATGAGTATAGGGTGAATGTCACCCGTGTGAATAGAGCCGAGATAGACCTAGTGCCTGGCCCTAAGCTACGGCTACAGCTCGGCGATAGGGTTACGGTAGTAGGCGAAGAGGAGGGTGTGGAGCGCTTGGCTCAAGACCTAGGCAACCAGCTGAAGCCGCTCGATACCCCTTACCTGATTAGTATATTCGTGGGGATGTCATTGGGCGTACTCATAGGCATCCTCCCTATCGTTATCCCCGGACTAGGCACCCCTATCAAGTTGGGCTTGGCAGGAGGCCCTATCATCGTCGGTATCTTGTTCGGTGCTTATGGCCCTAGATTACACATGACTACCTATATCACCCAGAGCGCCAACCTCATGATGCGCACCTTCGGTATCACGCTATACCTCGGCTGCTTAGGCTTAGCATCGGGAGCAAAGTTCGTATCGACCCTTACCCAAGGGGGCGGACTTATGTGGCTGTGGCTAGGGGTGTTACTCACGATTGTACCTACACTCATCATAGGCATATTGGCAATGAAGTTTTCACGCCTCAGTTATGGTACCATCAGTGGTTTGCTCTGTGGCTCCATGGCCAACCCTATCGCTCTGGAGTATATCAATGACCAAATAGAGGAGGATACGGCTACCGTGGGCTACGCCAGTGTGTATCCGCTGGGAATGTTTGCCCGAGTAGTGCTAGCGCAAATAACCATCACTATATTACTAAGTTAGAGCATGAATAAAGCGAGCTTTTATAGCATTGAGCAGCTGACGGCAGAGCAGATCATAGAGATACTGGACTCTGCGGAGCTTTTTGAGCAAAACCCGAATCGGGACTTCCTGCATGGTCGAGTGGTGGCAACCCTCTTCTTCGAGCCCTCCACACGCACACGCCTGAGCTTTGAGACGGCAGTAAATAGGCTTGGAGGTAGGGTCATAGGCTTCTCCGATGCCAAGAACACGAGTTCGGTAAAGGGCGAGACCCTCAGAGACACCATACAGATGGTTTCGGGCTATGCCGACCTTATCGTGATGCGGCATAACCTAGAGGGCGCTGCCCTCTACGCCAGTGAGGTATCGCGGGTGCCTATCATCAATGCAGGAGATGGTGCCAACCAACACCCTTCGCAGACGATGCTCGACCTCTATTCTATCCGTAAGACACAGGGCGACCTCAACAACCTACATATCACTATGGTAGGCGACCTCAAGTACGGGCGCACTGTACACTCGCTGATTGAGGGCACTTCGCACTTCAATCCTACCTTCTCCTTCGTGGCACCACGTCAGCTGGAACTCCCTCGTGAGTATGTAGACTATTGTGCAGAGCATGGGATAGAGGCAGACTACCACAACGAACTGACCTCCGAAGTTATTGCCAAGAGCGATATCGTGTACATGACGCGCCTCCAGAGAGAGCGCTTCCTAGATGAGGAGGACTACCAAGCGGTCAAGGACTCCTTTGTCCTAGATAATAGCTTGCTACAGGAGGCAAAGCCTACGATGAAGATACTGCACCCACTCCCTAGGGTCAATGAGATCGCTCAGGAGGTGGATGATACGCCGTATGCCTACTACTTTAGGCAAGCGGTCAATGGGATGTTTGTGCGCGAGGCTCTAATCTGCCGTGCGCTAGGTATTGAGGTTAGTGAGTAAGAGGATATGGCACGTATTGAAAAAGGAGAGCTAAGGGTACAGGCAATTAAGAATGGTTCGGTCATCGATCATATTCCAGTAGATCAGCTACAGAAGGTGGTGCACCTCCTAGGGCTATTCGACCTCCCCTACCCATTCACGATAGGGCAGAACTATCTGAGCAAGAAACTAGGACGCAAGGGCATCATCAAGGTGGAGGAGAAGCACTTCACCCATGAGGAGGTCAATAGACTAGCACTGGTCTCTACCGAAGTGGTCATCAGTGTGATACGCAACTACGAGGTGGTGGAGAAGATTAAGGTAGCTTTGCCCGACCAAGTGAAGGGGCTAGTGAAGTGTACCAACCCTAAGTGCATCAGCAACAACGAGCCGATGCAGGGACTGTACCACGTGACGGACAAGGCAAAGGGTACGCTCAAGTGCCACTATTGCAATCGCAAGATAGAGAGAGAAGAGATAATCATTAGTGAATAAAGAAAGTATGAAGAAAGGTAGTCTAATCGCCCTAGTGGTGGTCATTGTACTCGTATTAGTGGGCGCTAGGTATGGCATCAAGTCCAACAACGAGATGGTATTGAAGCAAGAGGGTGTGCGTACGGCTTGGAGCCAAGTGGAGAACCAGTATCAGCGCCGCGCCGACCTTATCCCCAACCTAGTGGCTACGGTCAAGGGGTATGCCGAGCATGAACAAGCTACGCTGGAGGGCGTGGTAGAGGCACGTGCCAAGGCTACTCAAGTTACGGTGAATGCCGATGAACTGACGCCTGAGGCTCTCGAAGCCTATATGGCTACACAAAATAACCTCACCCAAGCGCTCGGTAAGCTAATTGCGCTCAAGGAGGCTTATCCCGACCTGAAGGCCAATGAAAACTTCATGGCGCTACAGACGCAGCTAGAGGGTACGGAAAATAGGATTACCACCGAGCGTATGCGTTTCAACGATACAGCCAAGGAGTACAATACCTATATCAAGATGTTCCCTCGCAACATCGTGGCTAAGCTACTCGGCTTCGATGCTCAGGTCTATTTCGAGTCGGCACCAGGTGCAGAAACTGCTCCAGTAGTAGAATTCTGATACCATGCACCGCCACATAGCTCTGCTATTACTCTGCCTGCTCTCACTAGCGGGCAACGCTAGGGAGTACACCCCTAGCGAAGTGCCTAATGTGCAACTACAGGATGCGCGGCAGTTTGTGAGTGACCCCGAAGGACATTTCACGGCAGAAGAGCTGGTGCAGCTCAATGCAGCACTCTACAACATACGGGAGCAGCATACGGCAGAAGTAGCACTCGTGGTATTGCCAGGGATTGAAAACGATGATCCCGAGCGCTTTACCGTGAAGCTATTCGAGGCTTGGGGCATTGGCAAAGCGGTCGACGACAATGGGCTACTCATCCTCTATAAGTATGGCGAAGCAGGTCAGCGCATTGTGCGCTTCGAGGTCGGCTATGGGCTAGAAGGGGTGCTGCCCGATATTACCACCAAGCGGCTCACAGACCACTTTATCGTGCCCGCCATCGTAGAGGGGCGTGATGCGGAGGGTTTTCTCCAGACTTTTAGTGAGATAGACAACCTACTCACTGAGGGCTATGTAGCTCAGGGTGAGAACCAAGACTACAGTCGTGGCAATAGTGGAAATGAGCTTAGGGAGATGGGCTTTGCGTATCTGATATTCGCCCTTTTCGTTGGGCTCCTCTATGGCGCAGGGCTAGTCACCTTATGGAGGCGGGCAAAAGAGCCTGCCGAGCAAGAGGGTGTCCTCTTCCGTAGGTACAAAAACCAGTGGTGGCTTATCTTTATCCTCCCTGCGCTCCTCTTCCTGTACCCCCTCTATCTGATTCTAAAAAGCAGAACCCAAAAGCATATTACCAACTGCCCTTCCTGCCATACCAAAGGGAGTGTGCGGCTACTCCGTAAGCCCGACAACTACCCCTACCTCAATAGCGCACAGAGGGCAGAGGAGCAGGTGGGTTCCGTATCCTATCCCGTGTATAGCTGTTCGGTATGTGGCTACCACAAGGTGGTGGAGCAGCCAGCACTACTCACGAGTTATCAGCGGTGCACCCGCTGCGGTGCCAAGACCTACTTTATGAAGGATCAGACACAGGATAGCCGATTCCTGACACAGACCTTTACCTGCCTGCATTGTGGCAAGAGCGACATCCGCCGTACACGCATATCTGGTGGGTCATCAGGCGGATTTGGAGGCGGCTTCGGGGGCAGTGGAGGCGGCTTCGGTGGTGGTTTTGGTGGCGGAATGTCGGGCGGAGGTGGCTCTACTACCCGTTTCTAAAGACAACCCATACACACAAAGAGAGTGGCTATGCAGCGCCTAGAGGTCTGCATAGCCACTTACTTTGTACGGGAGACTAAATGGGTTAGTCCTCGTTGTATGGTGCGAAATCTTCCTTAGCTGCGCCACAAACGGGGCACACCCAATCCTCAGGAATATTCTCGAAAGCTGTACCAGGTGCGATACCACCGTCAGCATCTCCCACTTCAGGGTCGTAAATGTAGCCACAAGGCTCGCAAATCCACTTCTGCATAGTCACTTATTCATTAAAACATTAAACATCTACTGTCGTATCACCAATTAGGCAATGCTCAAAGATACAAAAAATAAAACGTATTGCCACCCTTTCCCTTCAACTTATTCTCCCTTACCGCGGAAACACATAGCCCCAGCATAAATTATTCCTCACGCGAGAAAGGGAGAATATGGCTTCGGAGCTCTCAGAGGTATCGGAGGGTGCGGATGTAGGGACGAAAGGTTTTTCGCCCTACCATTGGCGAGGACGTGGCGAGCCTGAGCAACGAAATTTATTCCTAGAGATAAATATATTTATTTGTACAGATAAATATATTTATTCCTAGGAATAAATTTCACTGATATAGGGTCTCAGGAAAAGGCATGAGCGATAGAGAGGAACTGTGGTATCGGAGGACGCGGAGGGTATCGGAGCCCTCGGACGCTTCGGAGGCGCGGAGGTGTAGGGGCGGATTACGGATAGAGCGAGAGGGTACGCCATATAGCTGGCGTACCCTCTCGCTGTAAATGGACTTGTTGGGGTCTATTTATCTCTTGGCAAACTCGGCGAGACCGCCCTTGAGCCATGCCACATAGTTGTCCACATTCTTATCGAAGCCGTAGCTTGGTCCCAATGGGAGCCCATTACCATCGAGCATGACGTAGAATGGCTGTGCATTAGCACCGAACTTGACGGTCTGGAGGTGGCTCCAGCGCTCGCCTACTGTCTTGATGGTCTTCACCTTGTCGCCATCTTTCACCTCGATGTACTCAGGTAGGCGGGTCTTGTCGTCGACAATCAGAGTAACGAGGATAAACTTGTCATCGATGATGCTCTTGACCTTAGGATCGGTCCAGACAGAAGCCTCCATCTCACGGCAATTGACACAGCCGTAACCCGAGAAGTCGATAAGCACAGGCTTGTGATCAGTCTGAGCTGCACGCATACCGCTCTCGTAATCGTGGTACTTAGGGTGTACCTCAGAATCGTAGAGGTTGAAGTCCTGGGTATACAGTGGTGGTGCAAATGCGCTAATCGCCTTGAGTGGCGCTCCCCATAGACCTGGCACCATGTACACTGCGAAAGCAAGCGAGATAATGGCGAGGAAGAGCCTTGGGATACTTACGAATGGGAGGTCGCTATCGTGTGGCAGCTTGAGCTTGCCTAGTAGGTAGATACCCAGCATCACGAAGATGATAATCCAGAGAGCTACGAAAGTCTCTCTATCGAGGATGCCCCAACCATAAGCGAGGTCGGCTACAGAGAGGAACTTGAGGGAGAGGGCTAGCTCGAGGAAACCGAGGGTAACCTTGACACTCGTCATCCAACCACCACTCTTTGGCATGCTCTGAAGGAAGTTGGGGAAGATAGCGAAGAGGGTAAATGGCAACGCCAATGCGAGGGCAAAACCAAACATTCCTATCGCTGGAGAAAGTAGACTACCCGAGGTCGCTGCCTCCACTAGAAGGGTACCGATGATAGGTCCGGTACATGAGAAGGACACGAGCGCAAGGGTAAACGCCATGAAGAAGATACTGATGAGTCCGCCTGTGCTCTCTGCCTTAGCGTCCATCTTATTAGTCCATGACTGTGGCAATACGATTTCGAAAGCGCCAAAGAAGCTGACAGCGAAGACTACCAGCATCAAGAAGAAGATGATATTGAATATCGCATTAGTCGCTAAACTATTGAGCGCATTCGCACCGAAGATACCTGTGATAAGGAGACCTAAGGTGAGGTAGATAATAATAATTGCTGCACCATAGATAAGCGCATCACGGATGGCAGCGCTGCGACTCTTAGAGCGCTTGAGGAAGAAGCTCACGGTCATTGGAATCATCGGCCACACGCAAGGGGTGAGGAGCGCAATGAGTCCGCCACCAAACCCTAGGAGGAAGATGATAAAGAGGGAGTTATCGGTAGCCGAGAGGGTCTCATCGCCATAGGCTTTGAGCTCCTCGGTAACAGGCGCCCATATATCACCAGAGAAGGCTTCTGTGGCAGGTGCTGTAGTAGCTACAGCGGTGCTATCTACCTCCTCTGTAGTGGTGGTAGCGATAGCGGTCATGGTGAGTGGTGTCTTGAGATCGGCAGCGGTAATCTTAAAGCTCTCACGCGTAGGTGGGAGGCAAGTCTCATCGTTGCAGATCATATAGATAAAGTCACCAGCCAGCACGAAGTTGGTAGGGTCTTCTATCTGTACCTTCTGAGTAAAGGTGACCTCTCCATTGTGCCAAGCGAGCTCCATATCGAAGTTAGGGTCAAATACCTTGTGGGCATCCTTATTGGCAGCCAACTTGCCCATCAGCTTCACAGCCTTGGCACCATCGAGCTCTACTTGCGTAGCTGTAGGACCGCCCTCAGGGATATCCACATCGTAAATATGCCACCCCTTCTTGAGCTTAGCATCGAAAGTGAGCGTCACCACGCCATCTTCGGTATTGGTGTAGCTCTGATTGATCACCACGGCATCGGTGACCATTTGTGCCTCCATACCAACCAATGGTAGGAGCACTAGGAGAAGGAATAAAACTCTCTTCATAGTTCGTCGTCTATCTGTCTTCCTTTAGGTAAGTAAAATAATGAGTCGGGAAAGGGCGTTGCCACCTACGTGGTTGTCCCTCACCCGGGATTGTCATTTCGAGTACGATCTGCTCTAAGGCAATCGATTTATTGGTCTTGAACTGGCTCTTGGAACGGATGTCGCCCATTATGCTCAGCCCATTATCGCCAAATAGCTTGCGGAGCGAGAATATCCTAGCGCCGCTTACGTCGGCTTGCACTACGTGCATGCCGCCATTGGCACTGCTCTTATCTACCTTCACGTCGGCACTGATGATGCGGCTCTTCTTGCTATCTTCGTCGCTCGAAGTGGCGCTCAGTACCTGCTGCTTCTCGGTGATCTCGCCCTCTAAACAGGCGATAAAGGTCTGGTGCTTCACCCTACGGCTAAACTCCTTCACGAGGGTCTCCTTGGCCTCTACCGTCTTAGCGAATATCACGAAGCCAGCGGTATTGCGGTCGAGCCTATTGACCATGAAAAGCTTTGCACCCTCTTCGCCCTTCTTGTAGTGCTGGGAAAGGAGGTAAATAACGGTGGCTTGTCGGTTTTGGTGCGAGGTATTGACGGTAGGGATACCATTTTTCTTGTAGACCACTACGTACGCCTCATTCTCCCACACTATCTCTATCTTATCGTGGCTAAAGGGAGCTGGCGGTGCGCCCTTGTGCACGGTGACCACCTGCCCTATGCGCACCGTATCGGTGGCTCTAGTAGTGGGCACGCCCTCTACTGACACCCGCCCCGAGGAGATCACCTGCTTGGCTGCGGTACGATTGCGGCTCGACTTGAGCATAATCAAGTCGAGCAAAGGGGCCTCCTCCTGTGCTTTATACCGCTCCTGTACTGGTGTCGGATTGCTCCCTCTTTCCTCTCTTTTCTGCTCCACTATTACGCTTGTATATTAGTTATTATCATGCAAATATACCAAAAAGGTGACTACACCACATGTGTAGCCACCTTTTATTACAGGGAATGGTCTCCTATTACTTGTAACCAGGAGTCTGCACGAGTAGTTTCTCCTTGCTTAGAAGGGTCTTATCGAGCGGCCATAGGAGCTTGTAGCTCTCAGTAGCTTGGTCGAGTAGTGGGGTATTGCCAAAGTTACCTTCCTTAGCGAATACGAGTGGTGTACCATCCTTAGTGAGTGTCATACGGCGGAGATCCCACCAGCGCTGTCCCTCTTGGATAAACTCCTTATCCTTCTCCTTGAGGATAGCTAGCTCATTCGCGGTAAAGTCACCTGACTTGTAACCATGGGTAGCTTCATTCCACTTGCTACCATAAGCGCGCTTACGCACGAGGTTGATATACTTAGCTACTTCAGTGCCATTGCCCTCATAATTGGCAATCTCAGCAAGAGAGAGGTATACCCATGGGAGACGATATAGGATGTAATCGCCATCAAACACACGGTCGCCAGAGGAATTGATACTACCGATATTCTTCTGAGTATGCAGACCGTAAAGTTCGAGTGCGCCAGTCTCTTTATTCTTTAGGAAAGATGGATAGAAGGTCGCATCACGGCGAGTGTCGTCGGCGTCAAACTGCTTATACAATGGGTGGATATACTCATAGGCCATGGTAAAGCCCTTCTTCACACCGAGTGGGTCGTTCCACTTGGTGCCATCAGCACGGTAAGCATTAGCTCCCACAGCACCAGTATCGCCAGAGTAAGTCCAGTAGCCATTGAAGTTGGTTGCCTCGCCATCCAGGAATCGGATAGCTAGGATCACCTCCTTATTGCCCTTATTCTTAGTAGAGAATACACTCGCAAACTCATCCTCGAGGGCTAGTCCATAGTTATTCGTGAGACTGGTGAGGTGCTGCTTAGCGATAGCAAGGTCAGCAGCATTGGACTTATTATCGCCAATGCTTACCTTACCATTCCATAGATATACATCTGCAGCAAGAGCCTCAGTAGCCGCCTTGCTCCAGTAGCTCTTCTTAGCACCACGTCCATAGGGGTCAAATTCCTTCTGATTGCCAAATAGCTCTAGTGACTTCTGAATATCGCTCTTGATTTGAGCCATCACTTCGCTTGGTTTAGCCTGTGGTAGATAGAGTTTCTGAGGGTCGAGTTCACCATCAATAACGGCTACATCGAGGCGAAGTGGCACACCACCCCAGTTGCGGTATAGGTCATAGTAGTAAAACGCCCTAAGACCATACGCCTGTGCCATGAAGAAGTTGCGCTTAGCCTCGTCCATCTCCACACTTGGAGCACGTGAGATAAGGAGGTTGCAATTGATGATACGACCATAGATATTAGCATAATTGGAGACACCAGTGTGGTCGGCATTAAAATTCTGTAGCCGGATATCACCTCCAGAAGTAGTCATACCATCGGAGCTAGTACCATCAACATAGATACCTGATCGAAGCTCACCGAAGTTGATGGTATGGTCGACGTAATAGCTGCGGAGGTGATTGTGCAAACCATCGGCATAGCCCACAACATGCGCCTCGGTCTTCCAGTAGTTACCACTACCATAGTAATCCTCAGGAGTGAGGTCTAGGACGCCTTTACATGAGGAAGACATCCCTACCAGTGCTATCATAGCCACTGGCAATAGTGCATACTTTATCTTATTCATATACTATTTAGTCACTGATTAGAATGTAACATTAAGCCCAAATAGCACCGTACGTGGCAATGAATAACCTGTACCTGATGCTACACCACCTGTACGCATTCTCTCTGGAGTAGCCACCTTAGCACCTACGAGGTAACCTAAGTTCTGACCCGTTACAGAGAATTCTATCCTCTTAGCTGCAACCATCTCCGAGATGTTTTGTGGCAGTGTATAAGAGAGCGATAGCTCTCGGAAGGCTAGATAATCGCCCTTGTAAGCGAATAGATCTGAATTGCGATGGAAGTTAGCTGCGCCTAGCATATCTGCATAGACGTATTTAGGATACTTAGCATTGCGGTTCTCTGGTGTCCATGTATTAAATACCATATCGATGGTATTATAGGTCCCCTGTGCTGCTCCGATATACCAAGGAGTGGTGTTGTCGTAGTTCCAGAAACCAAGAGCATAGTCTACGGCTAAGTAGAGGCGAAGACCTTTCCAACTCATGGTAGAAGTAAGACCGCCAGTCCAGTGTGGCATAGCATTGCCGAACACCACCTGGTCGAAGGAGTCAATCTTACCATCGCCATTGATATCCTTCCACCTCATATCACCAGGGGTAAGGAGGATGGCATTTTTGCGCTGCGCATCGGTGAGCTTAGCCCAAGCGGCTGGGGTATAAGACTTCTTACCCTGCACATTACCTTCTACAGTACCACCAGGATAAGCAGCGTTGATTTCCTCGTCACTCTGGAAGATACCCATAGACCTATAGCCAACTACCACCCAAGGCTCCTGACCTTCCTGATAGCCACCAACCCACTGTAGTTCGTCGCCCTTGCCAGTGTAGATCTGCTGACCACCCTGACGGTTGCGATCGAGACCATTATCTGGGAGCTGGATGATGGTATTCTTATTGTAAGTGATGTTGCCACCGACCTGCCAAGTAAAGTCTTGGGTCTTTATAGGCGTACCAGAGATCTCGAGCTCCACACCACGGTTGCGGAATTTACCATTGTTATTTTGGATACTAGAGAATCCACCTGTAGGAGGGAGGTCGAAAGCTGCATATTTGTCTAAAGTCAGACGGTCGTAGAATGTGATATTTGTGTTGAGCCTATTAGCAAAGAAGCTCATATCAGCTCCGAGTTCAAATGTACGGGTCTTCTCCCAGCGCAGCGTAGGATTAGGCAGGTTGCCAATTAGAAACCCTGTATTACCATTGTACTTAGCAGAGTTGTAACTACCCTGTAAGGTGTAAGCACCGATTCCAGAAGCATCACCATTGACACCATAAGATGCACGTAATTTACCAAAGCTAAGCCATGGCAGTGCCTCCTTCACGAAGTCCTCATTACCAAAGATCCAACCACCAGACACTCCTGGGAAAAAGCCCCAACGGTTATCCAATAGAGAGGAGTAACCATCCTCACGGAATACGGCACTTGCCAAGTACTTACCAGCAAACTCATAATTGAGCCTACCGAAGTAAGAGAGGATGCGGTACTTGCTGTGGTAGCTATCAATCTTGCGCTTACCCTCTTCGGTGAGCGTAAGACCAAGGTCCATAAAGTCATCAGTAGGAGCACCACTACCCTCAGCACTGAAGCCCTTGCTAGCATCCTGGAAGTACTCCATACCTAGCATAACATCTACAGAGTGCTGACCAAAGTACTTGCTGAAGTTGAATACACCATTGTAGGTCTGTGCGAGACCGCGGTCGAACTTTGCCCAAGTCTCACGACCACGCTGCCAGCTAGTCCCTTCTTGGTTGGTGACTCTATCCTTATTGAAGCCTTCGTAGAATCCTTCGCTATAGTACCAGTTACCAGTAAGAGTAAGCTTGAGGTAGTCGGTAAACTTGACATCAAATGCCTGAATCATCGTAAACTTATCGGTCTGGTTGTCACGGATCCACTTCTGTGGCTGGAACATCTGGTTGCCATCACCTGTGTTTGGTCCCAAGAGAGGGTTCCCATCCTCATCTGTATAGCGAGCGGTAGTAGGCACAGAATTGATACGACCGAAGTAGTTCTCCTCACTACCCTGTGAACCTGGCATAGAGTTCCAGTTGGCACGGTTGAAGTTGAAGCTACTGCGAGAAGTAAGCCAAGGCTTGATATTATAGCTACCATTGAGCACAAAGCTGTAGCGCTTGTAGAACGAAGTTACAGGCAGACCCTGAGAGTGGTTATAACCTAAACCTGCATAGTAGGTACCCTTATCGTTACCTCCAGAGAGACTCACATTGTAGTCTTGGGTCATAGATGGGTTTACGAAGTTGTAGTCCTGAGGAAAAGTTTCCTTGTACATCAGAATCTTATCGGAGAGTGGATCCTTCATCTTCTGCCACCCCTTGGCGAGGAGTTCATCGTACTTAGGATTGTACTCCATAAGGTTCCACTTCATACCCGGACCATATACATTGCCGATACCCATTGGCTGAGCGCCATTGAGGTTGTTCTTTGGTGCCCAAGGAGTGATGTCATAAGCTCTACGCATCCACGTGATATAGTCCTTAGCACCGAGGAACTTGTGAGGGAAGACAGCGTAGTTGAGTCCTACACGTGCTTTCACATTGATCTCACCCATCCCTGCCTTACCACTCTTGGTGGTCACGAGGATTACACCATTGGCAGCACGAGCACCATAGAGCGCAGTAGCACCTGCATCCTTGAGCATACTCATGCTCTCGATATCATTGGGGTTGATGTCGGAGAGACTCCCACGGAGTTGACCATCCACAAGCACGAGGGGAGAACCACTTCCATTGAAATTGGTACCACCACGAAGGATAATCTGTGGTGTAGCCCCTGGATTACCCGAAGACTGTACTACACGAAGACCTGATATAGCCCCCGAGAGAGCTTGAGCAGGATTAGAGTACACTCCGACGGTTAGCTTCTCAGTATCTACATTGGCAATAGAATTGGTCACCTTGACACGGCTCTGCTTACCACCATAACCAGTGACAACCACCTCCTGCAGGAGCTCGTTATCCTCCTGAAGTGAGATATTGATGGTGGTGCGCCCATTGATAGCGACCGTTACAGTCTTCATGCCTATGTAGGAGACCTCAAGGGTGCCGTTACTGGGGACATTGGCGAGCGTAAACTCACCATCCAGATTGGTTTGTGTGCCCTTAGACTTATCCTCCTTGAGCATCACGGTAGCACCGATCACAGGCTCGTTGTGGGTAGCGTCTACAACCACGCCCTTCACGGTAATTGTTTTAGACTGAGCAACTACTTCAGATACGCCCTGTTTTGTCGTAACTGCCTGAGTCTCAATACCCCCCCCTATCAAAAGAGAGACGCCAAGACTCAGGGGAAGAAGCGCCCTAAGACATACGATTTTTTTCATAAACCTTAGTATTAATAATCTTACAAAAACTCTAAAATCCATCCATAGATAAGGGTTATTGGGGCATACTACTCCGCCCTCAGTTAAACCCATTCTTTATGAAATTCCACCAAAGATAGGTAATTTTTTCATAATAACAAAGGGCATACACCTAAGTAATTGCGAATAATCTCCCAAAGGCACTCCCAGAGCGGGAAATCCCTAGTAACAAATATTTTAGGGCACACTAGCCGACAAGACGAGCCATAGTCCCCCCGATTGGTATTAATGGTATCTTTGTAGTAGGTGAGTACAATGAACAATTAACATATAGATAACACAGCAATATGGAGAAGAAGTTACTAAGGAGCCAGACCAATAGGATGTTTGCAGGTGTATGCGGAGGTATCGCAGAGTATTTTAATCTCGACCCCACAGTAATTCGGTTGTTATGGGTGCTTGCCACCGCCCTCGGAGGCAGCGGTCTATTCGTCTACATTCTCTGCGCTCTCATCATCCCTGCCCGCTAATCCCCCACCCCATACCACTTATTGACCACCTTTCCCCTAAATTGCTATCGGGCGAGCGCCCATGAGGCTCGCCTTAAGGGCAAACGCATGAGCAATTACGCGGTCCTGTGGTTCACTACAAGCTAAAGTGTTGCTTTGCTTGTGGGCGACCTTCGGTTCAGTGTTCGGGCTTGGTCACCTTCTAAGCCCTTGCTCCCGATGCCGCCCTAGTAAGAAGGTTCTTAGTAAGAGCGCTCTTACTAATAGATTTTCCTCTCCAAATATCGTGGCTATTAAGACGGCTTTGGGTGAAGTGGTACCTACAGCGATAGCCCCATAAGGGTGCGCAGGCTGGCGGGCTAGGGTAATTAGTGGTATCTTTGCGCCGATGTTAAGACTTGATTATTAATAATGATGGAGACAGCCTCTAAGAAAATATATACCATCGCCGTAGACTTCGATGGTACCATAGTTACCCACGAATACCCACGGATAGGGACGGAGATCGATGGTGCGGTGAGGAACCTAAGGAAGTTGCTGATGGATGGGCACCGCCTTATTCTATGGTCGGTACGCGAACGCGAATTGCTCCAAGAGGCACTTCAATGGTGCGAGGAGCGGGGACTGGTATTTTATTCTGTGAATAGCAATTTTCCCGAGGAGACCCATGCCGATAGGCACTTCTCGCGCAAGCTCCAAGCCGATATCTTTATCGACGACCGCTCGCTCGGAAAGCTCCCACACTGGGACACCATCTACCAGATGATTAGTAACGGGAAGCCTTTCCAGCCTGCTGCGGTAGCACCTACGGTAGTCGATGATATGCAGCAAGAGATGATGAACCGCTATGCCCATGGCTACGGACAGAAAAAGAAGCGCAAGCGCTTCGGTCTCTTCTAATCCTCCCTCATGCCGCCCCTACTTGGGGTGAATCTTCAGGATATCATTTAAGTCTGTAGTGTAGTTGGGGCTCACGTGCTTACGCGTGACCACCTCTTGGAGGGCATCGGGGTTTCGGGCTGCGATATAGATATTTTTTGTCTAAACAATCGAATGGTGAGTGGGGTAAGCCTCTTAGTGAGGCTGCTCCACTCACTTTTTTTGTGCGCTCTCTTAAGTCCCCAAACCTATAGACTACATTTAGTCAATTTTAATTGTGCTCGCGCTCTTTTTGTCTCGCCTGAGCAACCAAATTTATTCCTAGAGATAAATAAATTTATTTGTACAGATAAATAAATTTATTCCTAGGAATAAATTTCGCTGATATAGGGTATCAGTGGAACCGTATTAGGGATAACAATCAAAGGAGAGTTATAAGCCCCCAAACCCCTAAACCGAAGGTAGCCCATAGGCAAGGGGGCTTGGCTCCGCTCCTAAGTTCAGGGAGGCTAACGAAGACTGCGCTATTGTCTCATCTCATTGAACTAGTCCGACACCTAGAGGGGTCATGGGTGTTCGTAATATTTGCCCTTGCGGGTTCTCTCTTGTCCTACCTTAGCTCGTAATTGCCCCGCTAATGGGGGCTGGAATGGGGCGAGAGGCGTCACAATTGTTAATATTCTCGATTCCCCTTCTCTGTTGGGGCTGAATTACTCTTCAGCAGGGGTAAATAGGGCTGTTAAGCAATTGTAATACAAATATTTGTCATACGTGGAACATGTTGTTTATAAAATTACTGCACATATGTGCCATATAGAAAATAATTAACCTCTAATATACATTAAAGAAAAACCTTGTGTTAATTTGTTGTATGCAACTAAATATTATACTATATTTGCAGTGGGTGCGACTTGGTTGGTGTACCGAATAGCATTTGAATAGAGGATTAACGCCTGATTTGTCTAGGCAGAAACGGTGTCGGAATCCCTGATTGAGTTAACCAACTTTTATATTACAGTATTTATGAAGCAAAAAATCTTGATGTTATCCCTGCTTTTCTTCCTAAGTGCTACAAGCGTCTTTGCACAGACGATTACAGCCAAGGGAAGGGTGGTAGACGAAAACAATGACGAACTTATGGCCGTAACAATACGTGCCAAAAGCGATCAGACCAAAGGTGCCTTTTCGGGCGCAGATGGAACTTTTACGCTCAAGGTGAAGAAAGGAGAAATCCTTATCTTTAGCTTCCTAGGCTACAAGCCAGTGGAGATGGAGGCGTCTGAAAACATGATGGTAAAGATGGAGCCTGACACTGAGACTCTAGAGGAAGTTGTGGTTGTAGGTTATATGACCCGAAAGGTCGCCAATACCTCGGCATCAGTAGTAAAGGTGGATGCTAAGCAGCTTGCGAATAAGCCAGTAGCCAATCCCCTTGATGCAATACAAGGAAAGGTGACAGGGCTTCAGGTTTATTCATCTTCTGGAGAACCATCATCGCGACTATCTTTCGCTCTCCATGGTCAAGGCTCTCTGGGAGCAGGCTCTCTGCCTCTGGTTATTATGGATGGGATGCCTGTGAGTATGGCGGTCGTACAGTCTATGAACCCCAATGACATTGAAAGTGTCCAAATGCTTAAAGATGCTGCAGCGACTTCAATATACGGAGCTCGGGCTGCCAACGGAGTGCTTTACATCACTACCAAAAGAGGTGTGGCTGATAAGCGAGCCACTATAACCCTTAGAGGGCAATATGGGGTCTCCACACTAGCAAATACCCAGTATTTTGACAACCTTATGACTGGTCCTGAATTGCTAAGATACTATGAAGAAACAGGGCTCTATAAGGCAGATGAATTGACATATCTCAAAGAAACGCTGTTCAAAGGCACGGATTTCCAATGGTATAAGTATATTTATCAGCCTGCGCCATTGTACAGTGCAAGTATTGCTGTGTCAGGCGGTAGTGGCAATACTAATTATTATATCTCAGGAGGAGGGATATCTCAGAAGGGACTCAGGATGGGTTCTTCCTATCAGAAGGTATTCGGGCGAGTCAATCTCAATACTTCATTTAACGATTATGTTCGGTGTGGGTTGAACACTTCAGTATCGGGAGACAAGAGTCAAGTCTCACCATTTAGTAATAGTAACGCTGGGGGTGGCGGACTTGCTGCGATGAACCCTCCTTTTATCTCTCCTTTCGATCCAGAGACAGGTAAAGAGCTTGAGTATATCCCAATGCTAGAGATGTTTACACCTAAGCATGTAATAGCTACCAATCCTGGTGGTTCATCATCTTTTATCTTTTCTGCTAATGGACAGATCACTATTACTCCTATTAAGAGTGTTACTATAAGATCCATGGGTGGTATAGAGACCAGCTATGGAACTAGTAGAAACAGGACACTTCCTAGCTATGGAAAAGCATATGGTGTAGGAAGTTCGAGTAGAGGATATGCCAATGCCCTTAATCTGTCTTTCACTAATACTATAAAGTGGCAAAAGGGTTTTGGTGAGCATAATGTCACGGCACTTCTAGGTCATGAGTATATAAACTACGTTGATGATAGCTTCAACGCCAGTGGTTTTGGGATACTAGATGACCGCTTGTATACGCTGAATAATGTGACCAAGGATTATCGTGTCTCTGAGGGTGGTCTGAGCTATGCTTTTTTATCCTACTTCACTCAGCTATCTTATGACTATAGCGAGAAGTATTTCGTGGATCTAGTATTACGAAATGATGCATCTTCACGTTTCTCAAGATCTCGTAGAAATGGACTGTTCTGGTCAGCAGGTCTCCTTTGGAAAGCGAAGCGAGAAGACTTCCTTAGCAATGTTTCGTGGCTTGATGCTTTAGACGTTAAAGCTAGTTATGGTACTCAGGGAAATGCTTCTATTCCTCCTTATGCAATAGACTCATATGCTGGTAAAGTCGGGCAAAAAAAAGGTCAGATCAGCTTAGGCTTCATCAGTCTCGGCAATCCTGATCTCACATGGGAGAATCAGAGCAAATTTACCATCGGCTTCAGGACTCGGATGTGGGACAGACTAGAGCTCAATCTCGAGTATTACAATAGGCTCACTAGCAATATGCTATTTGAAGTGCCACAGTCTCTCTCTACGGGACTTCCTATAACGGGTGCCGGATATGTGACCAAATTTGAGAATGTGGGTAAATATCTCAATTATGGTTTTGACTTACAGCTCAAGGCCGATATCATCAAGCCTAGAGCCGACTATGGTCTTTCCTGTTACATTAACTTTAGCCACAATAATGATAAAGTGGTTGAACTCTTCGAAGGACGTCAGGAATGGTATGACCCAGGGGCACAACAGGCTTTCATTGTAGGTAAGCCCATCACATTTGTATTACCTCTATATAAGGGTGTGAATACTAAAACAGGTCATCCGGAGTGGTACCTCCCTGGAGATGATATATCAGTAGCTACACGAGATGATGCTAAAGTCACAGACGAATGGTCTATTAAGTTGGAGCAAAATACTGGTATCCCAGTATACACTCCTATGGTAGGAGGATGGGGATTTGAAGCCAACTGGAAGGGATTTTATGTGAATGCAGACTTTGCTTTTGCATTGGGCAAGCATATGATTTCTATGGATAAGCGATACTATGAGAATGACTACTATATCCGTGACAAGAAGAGTAACTTCAATGGATCGAGGTTGTTATTCGATTATTGGAAGAAGCCGGGCGATAATACTGAATTCCCATCCTTAGAGTATGTTCGCAATAATAAGGAAAGCTCATACTTGGACTCAAAGATGCTGGAGAATTCTTCATTTATGCGTATGAAGAACCTTACTATCGGATACAACGTTCCAAGGCGAGTATTAGAAGCTCAGAATTTTTTCACTTCAGCACGTATATACTTTGTCGGACGTAATCTGCTGACCTTTACCAAATTTAGAGGAATCGATCCTGAGGTAGGGCATAATATTGCAATGGGAGTCAATCCTAATACTAAGCAATTAAGTCTCGGATTGGAAGTGTCATTTTAATCCCTCATGGAAAGAATCGTGCAGGAAAAAGAAATTAAGAAAGTCATGAAGAAAAAGAGAACATTAAATGCAGTAGTAGCATGTGTAGCAGGACTCTTGTTATTGGGTGGCTGCAATCTGGATCGCGCCCCGTTAGACTATATGCGTTACGAGCAGTCATATCTCACTCTCGAAGATGCTACCAAGTGGGATAATGGAGTTTATTCGACTTTGAGGGGAAAGTTCGGAGGTGGATATGTCCTTCCACAAGAAGTACAAGCAGACATGCTCAATGCACACGCTTCATTTGGAGGTCTGTATGGGTCATTCCATAAGTGGGATGTCAAGTCTGAGGATGAAGTTATCAAGCAAGTCTACCACTCTTATTATGCTGCGCTCGTGGATGTTAATGTCGTGATAGAGTCAGCTCCAAAACTCAATGTGAATCCTCAAGATAAGCATAAGATAGACGTATATCTAGGAAATGCATATTTGGCTCGTGCCTTTTATCATTTCAGCTTAGCTATGCGGTGGGGTATGCCCTATAAGGAGGAGACTGCGGAACAAGATTTGTCCATTCCTCTTCGTACTACCCCGTTTTCTGTAGATAAGGAGGGACGAGCTTCGAATCGTGCAGCCTATAAGCTCATCTTGGATGACTTGGAGAAGGCAGAAAAGCTCCTCGCATCAGTGCCTTGCGCCGAAGGATCGGATGAGTTGACTTCGGATGTCGCAATCGCTTTGAGAGCTCGTGTGTATCTCTATATGAATAAGATGCCTGAAGCTCTAATCGAGGCGAAGAAACTCATTGATAATGGAAAGTATCCACTAATCGCACCTATTACAGGAGAGCACAAAGACGCAGAAGGAGAGAATAACCCATTCATCCAGATGTGGCACCACGATAGTGGCAAGGAGCAGATATGGCAGCCCTTTGTGGATAAGCAAAACGAAGTTGCAACCACCATCAATCTCTATGGAGCTGATTTGGAGACTTGGAAGTACTGGCAGTCTAAAGACCCAGAAAAGAAGATGGACTTCAATAAACCCTCTTATCTCCCATCAGGAACCGTGGTATATGATCTTTTCACTGACAGAGATAGACGTGTGCCAGCGTATTTTGAGTGGGTGTACTCTACTGTAACCGATAAGAATGCTCCAGAGCAGTTGTGTGTTATATCAAAATTCAAGGGTAATCCTAAGTATCGCACGTTAGATAACCCACAATGGGGAGGATATGTACCTAATGGGATTTGTTCGCCAAAGCCATTCAGAATAGCAGAGCAGTACTTAATTGCAGCTGAGGCAGCTTTCAAGACCCAAGACCAGGAGAATGCGAAGAAATTTCTCAATGAGCTTCGTGCTTCAAGAGGACTTGCAGAAGTAACAGAGTCAGGAGATCAACTTTGGAAGGAGATTATGGATGAGCGTAGCAGAGAGTTGGCATTCGAAGGGTTCAGGCTTTGGGACTTGTCGAGATGGGGACTCCCTATCAAGCAGCGTGAACGACAGGGACTCAGGGACAAGCACAGAGTTCCAAGCTCTTTCTTTGCTGACGGCTTTGACTTGGGTGAAGGCATTGAACCACATCATAAGAAATTCATTTGGGGCTTCCCAAAGGATGAAGTAAACCAAATCAATAAGCTAGTCAAGCAAAATGAAGGATGGGAATAATAATTGAATGAAGTATAGTGATTTTATGATGAAAACAAATTACGTATTACGATACATACTGGTCATCCTACCATTATTACTCATGGGATGCCGCAACAATAGGAGTGGAGACCCTATTGAACACTTTCTTATGAGTGACACTCAGAGCTTAGTCTTTGAGCAGCCTGGTGGCACAAAAGAAATATCTATTACCTCTGCCAGCTCTTCTAGCTGGAGCATTGATGAGGCCTCTTTGGATAAGTGGCTAAAGGTGCATAGAGAGGGGAATAGAATTATTGTGACTGCCGAAGAAAATACTGAAGTCGAAATGAGAACTTCGCCATTGACTGTTGATTTGCCAGGCAGTAAGTTCAGTTTCTCTATCTCTCAGTTTGGAACCAAGCCTTCGATAGAGATAAAAGATGGTTTGACCGAACTTCGATTCGACCGAGAGAAAGAAAGCAAAACGATCAAAGTAGTTTCTAATTCGTCGCATTGGAAAGTTCGCTCATTCGGCGAAATCCCATGGTTATCTTGGGTTAAGAACGAAGATAACTCGCTGACACTTAGTGTGGAGGATTTTAGTAAAGATGACCCTGATTCGAAAAGAAGTCGTAAGGGCATTCTGTTTATATCCAATGATACCGAACACCTCAGAATGGATATTATTCAAAGAGGGTGGATACAGTTCGCTGATCCTCTAAGTATTCCATTTCACGCAAAGCGAAGTGAAATCATAGAGCAAGAGAAAGAGAGAGGGTATGAGCGCAATAGAGAATACGAACTCAGATACAAATTTCCAGAAGGTGATGTGGACAAACCATTTATGGCTTTCTCTACAGATGCAGAACAGTCTCCACTGATAATTTACAGATTCGATGGAGCGATAACACCATACTATCAGATTGCTACAGGAGATATTTATCTTAAAGCTAAAGAAAATCAACGTTTTGAGGAAGAAGACCTTCGTTCGTGGATGGCGTTCAATGGTTATACTCCAAGTGCGAGGATGGAGAGGATGGAAAAGAGTACATCGCGATTCTTCCGTGCCAAAGATGATGTTACTGGTTATTTTGAAGTGTATAATTCGAATAATTCTAAGATTTTAAATCGAGCAAACGATTATAATGGCGCCTATATGCAGTATAATGAAACGAGCAACTATCTTTCGCTTATAAATAATGAAAAAAATGTGGAAACATTTCCTACTCGTACAGCTCATAGGCTCCATGACATAAAATTCAAGCTAAAAGAGGTGATGGAGTACGAAGCTTCTCAGGGATTTCTGCCAGACTACACTCATGATTTGTCTATTTCTTCTTCTGACCCAGAGATACAATATTACTCCTTAGTGTTTATCCCTAAAGTACAGGATAATAAGAAGGGTGCACTAAAAATGGTACACTATGTGTTTAATTGTATTGAAGCGCTTGATCAATATCCTGATTTGAATGGTAAGATTACCCGAGATTCGAAACTCAAGGGTACTGTGGGACAGCGACAGGACGTGTATGAAGGCTTAGATTATATTTACAATGTGAAACCAGGGAATCCATACTTCCCAGAATATGGTTCTGAATTTTATCTGAAACCTTCTTTACATAACCCCGCCCAAAAAAAAGGATATGTATTGGGTCGAACAGACCAGGGAAGTGGTTACACAACTTATTACCGAGGGATAGATGAGCTTGTAGACATTCGTCCTAAGGGTGAAGGGGAAGTGGTATTCCAGTACTATAAGAATAAGAGCTATGTGGATAACTTCCCTAAAAATTAATCAACTAACGAAATTATTTTATCATGAAAAATAAGACATTATCAGCTGTAGTAGCAATACTGGCGTTACTAATAGTTAGTAGTGTAGCGATAGGTTGCCAAAGAGAAATTGATTCGGAAATTCTTTCAGAGGCTCCGGAACAAAGAAACGACTCCTCTGCTGAAGAATCTATCGTTTGGGAGCCAGGTATAGTCTATCTTAAACTCTCAAAAGGTGGCGATGCTAAAGCAAGAGAGAATATCTCTCAGAGTCTGAGGACATCTTCTCTTCGTAGTGCGACCTCTGGCGTAAGGCTAGAACAAGTCTTTGACATCAGTGGCGAATATGCCCCAGCAATGATTCGAGAGGGCTTGGATAGATGGTACAAGGTTGTCTTTGATGATAGCATTGATGTCCAGGAAGTTATTGATGACCTCCGAGCAGAGAAGGCAGTGGAGATAGTGCATGGAGAAATCAGATTAAAGCAAGCCGATGCCCAATTTACTCCTCTGCGTTCAAGTGTTTTTCCGGATACCAACCATGGTTATCCTGCTTTCCAAACACCGGACCCTTTACTCAAGAAGCAGTGGCATTACTTCAATGAAGGGCTGACTGATGGCTTTGTGCGTGATGCTGATATCAATCTCTTTAAAGCATGGGAAACAACTACCGGTGACCCTAAGGTCATTGTGGCGATTATTGACTCAGGCGTTGACGTTGAGCATCCAGATCTCAAGGAGTCTATGTGGACGGGTGAAGGGGGTATCCACGGAAAAAACTTCTTCAATGGAACCTTTAATTTGGATCCAGGTTTTCACGGGACTCATGTGGCTGGTACCGTGGCTGCACGAAACAATAATAATGTTGGGGTTGCAGGTGTAGCAGGAGGAGATGGCACCAAAGATAGTGGCGTTCGTCTGATGAGCTGTCAGGTGTTTAGTTCGGATTTACCACATTCTAAAGCTGCTACGAACGATCAATATGCAGAAGCTTTTATTTGGGCGGCTAATCATGGGGCACTTATTGCCAATTGCTCATGGGGATTCGAGTTTAGAAAAAAAGAAGATATAAATTCCGAGTACTATAAGCAGAAACATGCTGATGCAGGTGCAATTATTCAAGCGGGCATTGACTACTTTATCAAGTATGCAGGAAATGATCCCGACGGTAAGCCTAAGCCAGGGACTATGATGTCCGGCGGGGTGGTGATTTTCGCTTCAGGAAATGACAGCAGTGTGGATGTGGACATTATACCGGCTTATGATCCTTCTGTTATTGCTGTTGCGGCATTCAATCCTGATTTTAAGCTGTCTTCTTATTCTAGTTGTGGAAAATGGGTCGATATATTGGCTCCTGGTGGAGATACTGGAGATCGTATCAACCGAGGAATATTGAGTACCGTGCCTAGTCACTTTCCGAAGATTAAAGTGGGGAATGATCTTGGATCTAGCTTAATATATAAAGGATTAGACTCAGAACAGGGGCTTTATGCTTATTTTATGGGTACCTCTATGGCTACTCCACACGTTACTGGTATAGCTGCGTTGATGGTTTCCCACTTTGGGAAGTCAGGTAATTTGACCAATAAGGAACTTCAGAAAAGACTTCTTGCTGCCGTTAAGCCTCGTGATCATGAGTCTCAAAAACCTTCTTACAAAGGAAAGATGGGTGTAGGCTATATAGATGCAGCATTGGCACTGAGTGATCCTGAAAAAGAAGCTCCTGCACAGGTTGATAAGATAGATGTTAAGAAGGTTGGTTATTACGATGCTGAGGTGTCATGGGAAGTACCTGAAGACAAGGATGCACATACCAAAGTGGCATTTTCATACCGAATATATCTAAGCCCGAATGAAATTAAGGATCTCACGAAGCCTGCTGCTGAAGTGTATAACCATGAGAAGAAACTGGGTGAGGAACTCTCTTACGCATTTTCAGGACTGGAGACTGGGAAAACTTACCATGTAGCTATTGTCGCATGCGATAGATTTGGAAATACGTCTAAGGTTCAACATGGCACATTCAAGACTAATCTTAACCATTCTCCAGTGATAGCTAACCTACCTACTGAACCCTTAGTGATACTCAATACGAGTCCGTACTTCGTTCACTCATTCAAAATAAAAGATGAAGATAAACATACGTGGTCTTACAAGACCAGTGATCTTCCAGAAGGAGTAACAGTAGAGCGGGTTGGTGATGACCTCAAGATGTCGGTGATTGTACAAGGCTTAAGGGGTGAGTACTCATTTACCCTCGAGCTTGAAGACGAATTTAACGGCAAGTCAAAGTATGTCATTCCATTCTCAGTGGTAGATCACTCCGCCCCTATTTCAAATCAGAAGATAAAGAACCTCTTCTTGATGGAGAATGGGCAGGCACAGACAATAGACCTTAGTTCTGCTTTTAAACTGGCAGCAGGGCTTACAGATATTTCTTTCGAGGCTGAGAGCAATAATAAGTCTGTAGTGACCGCTGAGGTACGCGATCATCAGCTTATAGTTACACCTCACGAGGTGGGGGTAGCAACGATTATTGTCTATGGTAATGATGGTTATAGGAAGTCTTCTACTACTTTCATTGTCCGGGTGACTAAAGCTGAAGCCTCTGAAATCCAGGCTCTCTATCCTATGCCTGCACATAGCTATCTGAAAATACTCGTGAAATCTGACGATGAAACTATCAATGTTATTGTTACATCTTCTACAGGAGAGAAGCTGATAGAGGATAAACTAAAGGTCAATCCTATGACGCACGAGGCAACTTTAGAGTTGGATAAGTTAGTGACTGGAGTATACAATCTGATAGTAGAGACCAGTCGTTCAAAGGATTATCGTACATTTATTAAGAACTAATTACACCATGAGAATAAGATTATTATCAGCAGTTTTCGTAGCCTTCATTTCGAGTACTCTTGCCTTTTCTCAAGGGCGTATACTTCCCATTCTTGAGTCTACACCGGATGTTCGCAGTACAGCCCTAGGGGGAGCAATGTTGGGTGATACAAAGCAGATGCATATTTATTCTAATCCTGCGGCTGCAGTATTTTCGGATGAAAGGATGAGCATAGACTTGAGTAGCCAGATATTCCCAGCGGTAGAGGTAGGCAGGATAATGCAGTTCAACTTAGGCACGAATATTGAACTTGATCCGAATCGTGTTTTGCTCTTTGGAAGTAGGTGGAGAGGAGGACAGACGATCCCAATCACTGCTACTACTGGTGATGCGGGAGTAGTGCGTCCTTTCGAGTGGACTTTAGATCTTGGATATGCGTTTAAGGTAATCCCATCGGTAGTTGCATATGCCACTACCACTTACTTTAAAAGCGATATGGGACGAAGCACCAGTGGAATTGGGTTTTCTGTGGGAGCAGGATACCAAAAACTATTTAAGATTAACCAGACTTCTACGCTGCTTACCTTAGGCTTAAGACTACAAGACGTAGGTAAGCCCATTAAATATGGTGATACTGGTATCCCTTACAGCTTACCTACTTCAGTCCAATTTGGAGGGGACTGGCAGTTGGCATTGTCTCCTAAGCATCAGGTAGCTTGGGCTTTAAGTGCTCGCTATTTCACTCCTAAGAATGCCCAACTACTGCTGGTGAGCAGTGGTATTGAATATTCTTTTAACAACCTTATCTCTGCCCGTATTGGCTACCGTTATGGACAGAAAGATTTGAACCAGTTGTCTTGTGGTATTGGAGGGTTTTATAAAGGAATCCGAGCGGACATTAGTTATCAGTATGGACTATCTAAATTGGCAGGGGTCGATGCACTCACTGTAGGAGTGGGATACTCATTCTAAATTTATAGTCCATTGTCAAAGATATGTAGCAAGCCTTTGTGGAACCAACTCCATTAAGAGAATGGGCACTTCGTGCAACATTCTCATTAAATGAGTCTTATGAAAGGCTGTTTTGTGCCTAAGGGTTAGCACTCAAGGGTGATGTGACAATTTAAGAAGTATTATTCAACAACGAGGGTGTGCCAGTACATTTTTTGGCACACCCTCGTGCTGTTTACTGAGAGAACTTCAGTTCATTGTGTGAAAGGTTATTGAGATCGGTTCAGCGTAACTCTCCCAAAACGGGCGTATTGTGGCGGTTTATTATTATAGTCATCTTTGCGGTTGGAAGTTGTTCAGGTATTAGATGACTACGATTTATGTTTAATCTAAATGAAAGCAATTGCTTTTTCCTGTTTATTAGTGGCGTTGACTTGAGGAAAGGGTTTGGAGGTTTGGAGGGGATCATTCTTAGAGATGGTCGCAATCCTTTAGAGGGGGATGTGTTTGTGTTTATCAATAGGTCGAGGACTACGATGAAATTGCTCCACTGGGAACGGGGCGGGTATGTGATTTACCATAAACGCCTGGAATGTGGTCGGATAAGCCATAAGGTGTTTGTCAAA